>CAZVAD010000151.1:0-5328 GCA_964624645.1 uncultured Mariniphaga sp. | reverse complement strand
GGGGAACTGGTGTGTCTGATGGTTTGGAGAAGTCAGCCGGACAGGATTCCGTGCGGCTACAGATTGAAAAGAACCTCTACGCCCCAGAAAAGTCCGAAAATGATGGTCATTCCTGCAATGGCGCCCGCAACGAGGGAAATCAGCAGATTCAGGGGAAGTTTTTGTTTTTTCTCATCAGATGACATGGTTATAATAATCTGATTTTGAGTTGTTTTTGTTTCCATAACAATTCTTTTTAGTCAAAAAAGACCTTTAAATATTTTGCAAATGTATAAATAAATTGGCCCAGACAAATTTTTTGGTCAGTTTGTTAACATTGTGTTTAAACGCATTGTCTCTTAGGATATTGCCAAAGATGCCATTGTAAAAGTTAAATCTGCTATAGCCGGTTGGGTGAAATTTGCAGGAAAACATCAATCCCGGTGAGATGAAATTTTATACCGGAAAAAACAAAGTCCGAAAAGTAAAAGGCATTTCACTTTTCGGACATCGTTTCCTTTTTTAAAGCTGAACTTTAAAAAATCTTGTTTACAAGTAGGGGAGAAGATCGATATTTCTTTCCACAATTAAATCGGGAACGACAGGGGAAGATTCCAGGTCTTCCGGTTGTGCTTCTCCGGTCAGCACCAAAATACTGGGAATACCAAAATCCTGTCCCATTTTTATGTCGGTAATCAGCCTGTCGCCGATAATGCACATCTCCTCTTTCTCAATTTTTGCCCGCTTCAGTATTCCTTCCAACATTTCCTTGTGCGGTTTCCCGATAACTTTAGGGGAAACTCCTGTGGCAGCTGTTATGGCAGCGCTTAAAGCGCCGCAGTCGGGTATCATCCCTCCATTTTCAACAGGGCAGTTAAAATCGGGATGGGTGGCAATGAACGGAACGCCCTGCCGGATCAAAGTGCATGCTTTTTCGAGCTTTTCGTATGTAAAGGTTAAATCAAAACCTAAAACCACAAAATCAGGACTTTTGTCCGTCAGATTAAAACCTACATTTCTGAAATCTTCTTTCAGGTTTTCAGTGCCCATGAGGTATATTTTCGCATTGGGTTTTAAACTGCTCAGATATTCAATCGTAGCGTCACCGGAAGTGTAAATCTGGGATTTTTCCGTTTCAATTCCCATCTCTTTCAGTTTCAAATAATAATCCTTCGCATTTTTGGAGGAATTATTCGTCAGAAAGACATACCGTTTTCCGGCGTCCGTCAATCCCTGAAGGAAAGCTTTTGTGAACGGGAAAAGCGTATCGCCCAGGTAGATGGTTCCATCCATATCCAGCGCACACACTTTTATCTTTTTTAATTGTGCTGCAAGTTTATCTGTTATTTCAATTCTATCAATATCTGTATTATCCATTTCTTTTTTCTTCTGTAAGTTCATCCACACGGCCGGCATTCCAGGTAAATGCGAAAAACAAAGTGGCAATGACTCCGCAAACGACAAGGACTAAAAATCCTGACCCCCAGCCTTTTTGTGTAACAATAACGCCAAGTCCCCAACCGGAAAGCACCGTGCTGAGGTAAGCAAAAATCCCGGTTAGCCCGATGGCCGTTCCGGCTGCCCGTTTGGTGGCAAGATTGGCGGCAATGATTCCTACAAGCGCCTGTGGCCCGTAAATGAAAAAGCCAATCAATGAAAGCAGCAAACCATAAAACAGGATGGATTCCTGCGGCATTTTCCAGAACAGGAATACGGCGATGGTGCAGAAAAACATATAGATAAACGCAGCTCTTCCGCCTCTTCCCTTAAACAGTTTGTCCATCATCCAGCCGCTCAAAAGCATTCCGAAAATTCCAAATCCTTCATAGCTTGCAACCAGCCAGCCTGCATGGTGAAGCTCCACACCCTTCATCTCCGTCAGAAATGTGGGGCCCCAGTCCAGAATGGCGTACCGGATGGTATATAAGAAGAAATTTGCCAGGCAAAGAAACCAGATTGCCGGGTTGCTGAATACCTTTTTTCGTATGAATTGTTTGAAATTCAAATCCTTTTTCTCTTCCTGGGTTGATTCGGGTGCAACACCTTTATACTGTTCAATGGGGGGCAGTCCGAGCGATTCGGGCTTGTCCCTCAGCCGGTTCAGAATGAACCCGACACCAACAAATCCCAAGGCAGCCGGAACAATGAAACAGTAGCGCCAGTTGTAGGCCACGAGATAACTGTTCAGGATAAGTACCAGTCCCGCACCGATGGAGTGGGAGGTGTTCCAGATGGAAAATTTCATTCCCCGCTCATTCGGGGCAAACCAGTTTGTCAGACTGTTTGCACAGGGCGGAAACCCCATTCCCTGAAACCAGCCGTTCAAAAGCCAGAAAATTCCAAAGGCAATCACACCGCTGCTCAGCCCAAAAAACAGGCTCATCAATGCCGACAGCCCCAACCCCAGAGCCATGAAGTATCTGGGATTTGACTGGTCTCCCCAAATGCCGCTAACAAATTTTGAAATGCCGTAAACAACGCCGTGGAGCGTCAGGAAGAGGCCTAACTCGGCTTTTGTGATACCAAGGTCAGCCTCCATGGCAGGCATTGCAATTGAAATATTTTTTCTGACAAAATAGAACAGAATGTAACCGGCCATGGTGGTGTACATTATTCTGGTTCGCCAGTAGCGGTAGGTGGTGTCCAGCTCTGCCGGATCGGTGATGGTCTGTTCCCTGACGGGAGCAGGTTTCAAAAAATTAAAAAGCTTTACCATATTTTCTCCTTATGTTTTAAGCATACAGTTCATCTGACCATTGGTCAAGCAGATTCATCCGCACCGCAACGTCCAGCACCGTGAACCGGGAGCGGATGTGCCATGCGCGGAAGAAAGAATCTTTCATCCGCGCTGCGGAGATTCCGATTTGTTCCGGCTCAACGGGAGCGCCAACGGAAATCAGGCTCTCTTTTAATATTTCCGACGGAACCAGCTGTTTTCTGAGCTTTTCTTTCAGTTCCGGCCAGATTTCTTTCAGTTTTTCCAACAGAACAGCCAATGCTTCGCGTGAAATGTATTTATCTTTTGATTGCTTCAATGCGGTTTCCAAAAAATCCGTGTTTTGGAACATGCTGACAGCTCTTTCTTCAAGTTTATCCCATTCGGGCCAGTTGTTGCAGCATGCCTCAACATCAAGCTGCTCAACGGGCGATTCCAAAAGCTTTTCATAAAGTCTTGTGACAGCCAGCGTGGCAACACCCACCTGAAATCCGTGAGAAGGCGCTTCTCCCTGGTAGGTGTGGTGCTCCATATTCCACAAATGGCTGAACTGATGCTCCGCTCCAGAAGCCGGGCGGCTGGTTTTGGACCATTGCATGGCAAATCCGCCAAGAATCAGCCCTTCGACCAGTGGCGTTATGGCGCTTTCCTTCCCTGCATTTGCCCCTTTCGGGTCGGCAAGGGCATCTTTCAAACCATCCTGAACTATTGACCATGCTTTTTCATCAATAGGCTCAACACCCAGTGAGTCAGCAAGTATCCAATCGGCGCCGGCAGTAACTTTGGCATATAAATCAGCATAGCCTGAAGCAGTCATCTCGGGCGGTGCATTCCGGATGATTTCAATGTCGGCTAAAACAGCCCGGGGAGCCGGACATGAAAAAGTCTGTTTTGAACCCTGATAGGTAATTGAAGCGCCGTAAGCAGTGTATCCGTCCATTGATGCGGCTGAAGCCACACACATATATTCCCTGTTTGTGCGGAATGCAGCCAGCTTTGTCAGATCGTTCAGCGTTCCCGAACCGACAACCACCGGAATGGCATCGTTATTTTTCAGTGCGTCCTCCAGTTTTATGACATTGTCAAATTCAGCATAAGGTTTCGGGCTGTCGAACACAAACGGTTCAATCACCGGAATGCCTCCGGAGTTCAATTCCTCGTTTACTTTGCTGCCCGCTACTTTCCATGTGGTTTGATCACACACAACTATTGCTTTATTATCTCCGAAAGATTTTCTGAACAAATCCGGCAAATGGTGCAGGATATTGCTGCCAATCTGAAGCGCTTTCGTCTCATTGGCCGAAGCTAATGCCTCTTCCACATTTTTTTTCATGTCCTTTATCTTTAATGTTTTTATTACTTAATATGATTTATCGTTTTTACATTATCCGGGAGCGTGATGAATTTTGTCAGCAGTGCGCTGATAAAATACAATATCGCGAGAACCCAAATTACGCCGGAGTCTCCGATTGTTCCGATGAAAATCCCCACAATCGCAGGCCCGATGAATACCGGTAACCCGGCGCCAAGATTGAGAATGGCCATGGCGGCTCCCTTGTCTTTATCCACCAGTGACGGCACTAGCGCCGAAAGGGGAACATAGCCGGCCAGCATGGCACCCCAGATAACGCCTGAAATCATCACGGCCCAGTAGCTGTGGTCAAACAGTTGCGGGGAATAGAAAAGCAGCAGGGTTGAAAGTCCACAACCTACCCCGCCGAACCACATCACGGTATTGCGCCAGCCAAAGGCATCGCCTACAAAACCGAAAATCAGATTGAAAATGATATTGCTGGTGAAAATCGTGCCCCAGATTTGCAGCCATTCGGTGGTTGAAAAGCCATGCTGAGCCATATAAATGGGCAAAAAAACCGGGAACGCAAATTGTGCGGTGGTATTTATGACCCGCACCAGTCCGCCGAGCAGCACTTTCGGTTCTTCCCGCACAATGGTCAGCCCTTTCAGCAATTCATTCAGTTTATCTTTTAATCCGCCCTCTATACCGGCTGCCGACTTGTCCTTAACAAACACCAGCGCGAAAAAAGCGCCTATCAAAACCCATCCGACCGCACTCCAGAGGGTATTCATATAGCCGATCCGGGTGATTGCCCAACTGGAATAAAATGCCCCAAGCACCACCAGTCCGCCGGTGAAAACAAACCAGAACCAGCCGACCGCCCTCCCGAGTGATTTTTTGGAGCTGGCATAGGTAATCCAGACCAGGAAGGAGTATGCAAACAACGGATAACCAAATCCGCGCAGCGCATAAGTGATGAGCATGGCTCCGTTGTGCAGCCCGGGCAGTGCATACCCGACAAACCCAAGCGTTCCGGCAAGATAAAGGATAAGGCCGGCAAACATGGTCTTTTTGACGCCGAGGCCCTCCGCCAAAACTCCTGACAACCACGAAGAAATGGCTATGATAATGCCATAGGCTGAAAACAGTGTTGCCGACTGCTGCATGGTCAGCCCTCTTTCAATGAGATAAGGACTGAGCCAGCCTTGTTCCATGCCGTCACCCATCATAAAAATGAGTATTCCCAGATAACCCCAGGCCAACTGCCGGGGAATGCCTGATTTTTCAAAGAAAATGTCTTTAAAGTTTTTCATAATTTTTTCGATTGGGTTTTAAA
>CAZVAD010000150.1:0-5384 GCA_964624645.1 uncultured Mariniphaga sp. | reverse complement strand
TTTGAAATTTTCAGCGTATTATGCGGAAGAATTGTAAATTCAGATTGCATTTCATTAAAACATGGAGTACTTTTGAAGAATTTCATCATTAAATGTGTCAAAAATGAATCAAAACAGAAGAGATTTTTTAAAAGTTACGGGTATTGCCGGAATTGGGCTTGGAATGGCTGGCTCATTGTTTTCCTGCTCACCGGGCAGTAAGCCCCGCATGAAGTACGGATTGGTAACCTACCAGTGGGGAAAAGACTGGGACCTGCCGACCCTGATAAAAAATTGCGAAGCAGCGGGTTTTGAAGGCATTGAGCTGCGCACCCAGCATGCCCATGGCGTTGAAACAACTTTAAGCGCAGCCGAAAGGGCAGAGGTCAGAAAAAGGTTTGCCGACAGTCCGGTGATTAATGTGGGTTATGGTTCAAACTGGGAATACCATAGCCCCGATCCGGCAGAACTTCAGAGAAATATTGAGCAGACGAAAGAATATATCAAACTGTGTTATGATACCGGGGCAACCGGCATAAAGGTCAAGCCCAATACGCTTCCCAATGATGTTCCGCGTGAAAAAACCATTGCCCAGATTGCCGCTTCGCTCAACGAAGTCGGAAAATTCGGGGAGGACTACGGGCAGTTGGTCCGGGTGGAGGTGCACGGGCGAATCACCCAGGAACTTCCCGTGATGCGGGAGATTTTTGATCAGGTCACCAACAGGAATGTGAAAATCTGCTGGAATTGCAATCCCACCGACCTGAATCCTCCCGGACTGGAACATAACTTCAATCTGGTGAAGCAGTGGCTGGGCGACACGGTGCATATTCATACGTTAGACAAGGGCGATTACCCGTATCCCGAATTTTTCAGGCTGATGAAAGCAGAAAACTACAGCGGATGGATGCTTCTGGAAGACGGCGATGTCCCTTCGGACATTGTTGCGGCCATGAAAAAACAGCGGATTCTGTTTGATGAACTGGTGGCAAGCCTGGATTGATTTCTTTGGCTTTGAGGCTTATTATATCCAACCGGTTAAAATTTTAAAAATTGAAGCAATGATAAAAAAATCCCTGATTTATTTATTTGTTACGATGCTTATCCCCTTTTCGTCTGAAGCTTTTTCACGGACGAAAGACAGCAATACAAATCCCGGCAAGCAGAAAGGCGGCTGGGAAGTCTTGTTTGACGGAAGCGGTGTGGAAAAGTGGAGGGGAAAACAGGAATCCGGATTTCCGGCAAAAGGGTGGAAAGTCGAAAACGGTATGCTGTTCCTGGATGAGAAAGGTGGCGGAGACATCGTTACCAAAGAGAAATACGGCAACTTTGAACTGGTTTTTCAGTTTAATCTCACCGAAGAGGCCAACAGCGGCATCAAATATTTTGTGGATACACTGGTGAACAGGATAAACGGAAAATTTATGATAAATGGCCCGGAGTACCAGATCATCGATGATTTTAACAATATTCACATCAAAGACGATCCGCACGGATTAAGCTCCACGGCATCGGCTTATCTGTTGTATGCCCCGAAAAATAAGAAACTGAATCCTCATGGGCAATGGAACACCGGACGGATTGTTTCCAAAAACGGAAAGGTGGAGCACTGGCTGAACGGTGTGCGGGTGGTCAGATACAAACGTGGAAGCAAAGACTACCTGAAACGGAAAGCGGAAACCAAGTTTAAGGACGATGAAAACTACGGTGAACTGAAAAGCGGACACATCCTGATAACAGACCACGGGGATAAGGTGTTTTTCAAAGACATAAAAATCAGGAAATTATAAGTTGATGGTTGCTTGTCATACTTGATTTTCTGTGCGTTCTTATTTGTGAAAAGAGCTTCACACAAAAAGCCAAAAGTTTGCAGAGAATACTGAAAAGTTTCAGTTTTCCTGCCATTTATTCATTAGTTTCCCTGCTTTCCTGAAATTTTTTCATGTTGTTTGATTTGTTGTATGACAAATTGACTGTCAGTGTGTTATGGTTTGTCATTTGCTGAATGGCTCCTGAGTTTTTAAAATTTAGATTATGAATTTGAATAATTTTACCATAAAGGCACAGGAAGCGATTCAACATGCATTTCAGATTGCACAGGGGAACAATCAGCAGAGTATTGAAACAGGCCATATTCTGAAGGGATTATTTCATTCTGCCGAAAATATCATTGACTTTTTGCTGAAGAAAACAGGCGTAAACACGTCTGTTTTTCAGCAGGCTGTCGCCGGAATCATTGAGTCCTATCCGCGGGTTACCGGCGGCGAAACCTATGTTTCCGCTACGGCAAACCGTGTATTGCAAAAAGCGCTGGCGCTTGCCCGGGAGATGGGCGACCAGTATGTTTCCGTTGAGCATATCCTTTTGGCGCTGCTTGATGCAGACGATTCCATCAGCCGGATGATGAAAGACAGCGGCGTGAATGGAAACGATTTGAAAAAAGCAATCGAAGAGCTTCGCAAAGGCTCAAAAGTGGACAGCCAGACTGCTGAGGACAGGTTCAATTCCCTGAACAGATTTGCCGTTAATCTGAATGAGATGGCGCGTTCAGGAAAGCTGGACCCGGTGATTGGCCGTGATGAGGAAATCCGGCGTATTTTGCAGATTCTTTCCCGCCGCACCAAGAACAACCCGATTCTGATTGGTGAACCCGGAACGGGTAAAACTGCAATAGCGGAAGGGCTTGCACGGCGTATTGTTCGTGGCGATGTTCCGGAAAATCTGAAAACCAAACAGGTTTTTTCTTTGGATATGGGGGCGCTCATCGCCGGTGCAAAATACAAAGGCGAATTTGAGGAACGACTGAAAGCTGTGGTGAATGAAGTGGTGAATTCCAATGATGAAGTCATTCTGTTCATTGATGAAATCCACACTTTGGTAGGCGCCGGAAAAAGCGACGGTGCAATGGATGCGGCCAATATCCTGAAACCTGCTCTGGCGCGGGGCGAGCTGCGTGCCATCGGTGCAACCACCTTCAACGAATACCAAAAATATTTTGAGAAGGATAAGGCGCTTGAGCGGCGTTTTCAGATTGTCCGCGTGGACGAACCCGATGCGCTGAGCGCCATTTCCATCCTGCGCGGAATCAAGGAGCGTTACGAAAACCACCATAAAGTGCGCATTAAAGACGATGCCATAATTTCTGCGGTGGAATTGTCCCAACGCTACATTTCCGACAGGTTTTTGCCGGACAAGGCCATTGACCTGATGGACGAGGCCGCAGCCAAACTGCGCCTTGAAATGGATTCGGTGCCCGAGGAATTGGATGAAGTGGAACGCCGGATCAAGCAGTTAGAGATTGAACGCGAAGCAATCAAGCGTGAAAAAGATGATAAAAAACTGGCAACGCTCGGACAGGAAATTTCAAACTTGAAAGAGGAGCAGTCGCAGTTGCGTGCAAAATGGGAGAGCGAGAAGGCAATTGTTGATTCCATTCAGAAAAAGAAAGCGGAGATTGAAGATTACCGTTTTGAAGCGGAGGAAGCTGAACGGCAGGGGAGATATGACCGGGTGGCTGAGTTGCGCTACGGGAAAATCAAGGATGCCGAAAATGAGATTGAGAAATTTCAGGCAGAACTTGAAACGATGAAGCAGGGCGACAGCCTCATTAAAGAGGAAGTGGATGCCGAAGATATTGCCGAAGTGGTTGCCCGCTGGACCGGTATTCCGGTTACGAAAATGTTGCAGAGCGAACGCGAAAAACTGCTGCACATGGAGGAAGAGCTGCACAAACGTGTGGTTGGCCAGGTTGAAGCGATTTCTGCCGTGTCGGATGCCGTGCGCCGCAGCCGTGCCGGATTGCAGGATGAAAAACGTCCTATCGGGTCATTTATTTTCCTTGGCTCAACGGGCGTGGGAAAAACTGAACTGGCAAAGGCGCTTGCGGAATACCTCTTCAACGATGAGAACATGATCACCCGGATTGATATGTCGGAGTATCAGGAAAAGTTTTCCGTAACCCGTCTCATCGGCAGCCCTCCGGGCTATGTCGGTTACGACGAAGGCGGCCAGCTGACAGAAGCTGTCCGGCATAAACCCTATTCGGTGGTGCTTTTTGACGAGATTGAAAAAGCGCACCCCGATGTGTTCAACGTGCTCCTGCAAGTGCTGGATGATGGCCGGCTGACCGACAACAAGGGCAGGACGGTCAATTTCAAGAACACTATCATCATCATGACTTCAAACCTTGGTTCGCACCTGATCCGCGACAGTTTTGAACTCCTTGATTCGCACAATATCGACGAAGTGATGGCGGAAACGAGGGAGAAACTGCTTGATTTGCTGCGCAAAACAATAAGGCCTGAATTTTTGAACCGGATTGATGAGACCATTGTGTTTACACCGCTCTCCAGAGAAAACATCACGCAGATTGTGAAACTGCAGTTCAATCAGGTGGTCAGGCGCTTGTCCGGTACGGATGTTAAAATCAGCCTCACAGACAAAGCCGTTGACCGGTTGGCTGCAATGAGTTATGATCCACACTTTGGGGCGCGTCCGGTAAAGCGGGTTCTGCAGCGGAATGTGCTTAATGAACTGTCCCGCAGAATTCTTGCCGGACAGGTGGATAAGCATGAACCCATTGTCATTGATGTGGAAAACAATGAACTTGTTTTCAGAAATTAATGGGAAAGAGGTTGTATTGCTTCTGGCGATATAATCTCTTTTTTATATTTATGAATTGGGGTTATCGTTCAGGCTACTAAAAATTCCTTTTAATATTCTTACCTTGCAACTTAAAATCAGTTATGGCATATCATCCGATTCACCGGTTTTATTATTGTGATGGCGTAAAGAAAAAGCTCAGCGATTTCAGACTACCGGAGGCTTCCGGCGGTGTCTATGAAGTCGTTCGTATTTACGACGGCATTCCACTTTTTTTTGAAGAGCACCTTGAGCGGTTTTATACGTCTGCTTCGCTTGCTGGAAAAACGGTTCATTACAGCAATTCTCAAATCGCCGGGTTTGTCCGGGAACTTATCCGGGAAAATCAGATTTTCAGTGGCAATGTGCTCATCTGGCTGGCAGATGCCTTGATGACTTTTTTTATTCCGCATAAATACCCTGATAAAAAGTGGTATGAAACCGGCGTGCCCTGCGGAATTCTGATGGCCGAAAGGGACAATCCGAAAGCCAAGGTTTTTCAGACTTCCGTGCGCAGAAAAGCGGATGAAATGATAGAGAATCAGGGGTTGTTTGAAGTTTTATTGGTTGATAGGGGAGGGCGGATCACCGAAGGGAGCCGCAGTAATGTTTTTTTCATAAAAAACGACCGGTTATTCACGCCCAAAGGCGGGGATGTGTTGTCAGGGATAACCCGCCGGAAAATTATTTCACTTGCACAGGAAATGAATGTTGAACTGGTTGAAGCCGATATTCTTCTGTCGGAAATTTCAGAATTCCAGGCG
>CAZVAD010000149.1:2725-5395 GCA_964624645.1 uncultured Mariniphaga sp. | reverse complement strand
TTTAAAATTGAGGTTGCTGGAAAGTATCGGCAAAGTGTATGAACAATCCAGGGATTGCAAACTGGAGCCGGCATTTTTTAAAAAGGTGGAGCCTGAACTGAAATTCCTTTCCGATTACCTGAAAGTTACCCGCAACCAGGCCTTTATTGTGGCAATGGTTTTTGCGCTCCATTATCATGGAGATACAGTAGATTTAAATGCACTCATCCGGTATTTGGACTGTAATCCCATGAAAATACTGGAGTTCAGCGATGATTTTGAGGCACTGCATTCAAAGGATATTCTCCAAAAACAAAAATTTCCTCACTTGCCTAAAACTTCTATGAAATATGAGCAGCTCACAATAAATGAAAAGATTACAAAAGCAATTCTGAAAAACAAACCGATGCCCGAAACTGAAAAAGAGAGACATAAAGATGTAACCGGGCTTCTTGAAGAGCTGTATAAATTAAGCGAACAACGGTATAACGAAGAAATCAACAGCTATATGCTTTTTTCAATTGCCCGGTATCTGATCACTTCAAATCTGCATTATCCGTTGATTAAAAAGATCAGTGATTACCGGTTAAGCGCCGAAGACGCTTACCTGTTCACATACATGATTTGGAGAACTGTTGCGGGCGAGGAATCCATAACCATCCGGGAGGCTGCGGAAGATATCTTTGACAACGGGGCGCAAAGAGTCAATTATATTCAAACGGTTATATCCCAAAAGAACAAGCTGATCAGCGAAAATCATCTGGAAGTCATTGAGGCAAGTTTTTTTAACGATGCGCGGATAAAGCTTTCCGGGACTTCGGTCAAAATGTTAGCGGAATCAGGCCTGAAACTTTTCTTCCATAAAAAGAGACATGATAATATCATTGAGCCGGCAAAAATAACAGCAAAAATGCTGTATTATAATGATTTTGAACGACAGCAACTCAATCTGGTGAAATCACTGCTTCAGGAAAAAAGCCTGAAAGAGACCCAGAGCAGGTTACAGAAAAAAGGGTTGCCCACCGGAATTACCATTCTTCTGCATGGCTTGCCGGGCACGGGAAAAACCGAAACCGCACTGCAAATTGCCCGGGAAACCAACCGCGAAATCATGAAAGTGGATATCAGTCAGTCAAAATCCATGTGGTATGGTGAAAGTGAAAAGATCATCAAACGCATTTTCACAGATTACAAGGCTTATTCAAAAGAGTGTGAGCTTATGCCGGTTCTGCTGTTCAACGAAGCCGATGCAATCATTTCGAGACGCCTTGAAAATATTATTTCCGATGTTGACCAGACCGAAAATACGATCCAGAACATTATTCTTGAAGAGCTGGAAAATTTTGAAGGGATTCTTTTTGCTACAACCAATCTTGTAAGGAATTTTGACTCGGCCTTTGAACGGCGTTTTCTGTTTAAAATTGAATTGCAGAAACCCGGAATTCCGGTGAAGGCCAAAATCTGGAGCTCCAAATTACCGGCGCTTTCCCAATCTGAATGTGAGGCGCTTGCAGCCCGGTTTGATTTTTCGGGTGGACAAATTGACAATATTGTCAGGAAAAGTGAAATTCACGAAATTATTCGCGGTGTTTCGGTAAATTTGAGCCATATCATTGATTTTTGCAAAACGGAAGTACTTTCAAAACATAACGGAGTCCGCATCGGTTTCACCAAAAACAGAACACCATGTCAAAAAGAGAAGCAATTGCAAGGTATAACCTGATCATCAAAAAACTCAGAAAACATCCGGCCACTTTTTTGGAGATTGCCGATTATCTGGCCCTGGAGTCTGAAATTCAAGGGTATGATTTCAATATCTCGAAACGCACATTCCAGCGGGATGTGGAAGATATCGGCTCACTCTACGGCATCGATATCCGGTACGATTTTTCCCAAAAAGTCTATCGCATTACATTTGACGACCGGTCTGAAATAAGCGAAAGGATTCTGGAAGCCTTTGATACGTTCAATGCTTTCAGTATCAGCGAACGGTTGTCCAATCACATTCACTTTGAAAAACGCCGTCCGCAAGGTACGGAAAATCTATACGGATTGCTTCATGCCATTAAAAACAGGCTTCAGGTTTCATTTCAATATCATAAGTTTTGGGACGACGAAATTTCGCAACGCACGGTGGAGCCTTATGCGCTCAAAGAGTTTAAAAATCGCTGGTATCTGCTTGCCAATGATTTGAAAAACAGCAAAATAAAAAGTTTTGCATTGGACAGGCTGTCCGAATTGGATATTTCGAAGAGAAAATTTCAACTGCCCAAAACTTATAATGTGAACGAGCATTTCAAATACAGCTTTGGGATTATCAGTCCCAACGAACCTAAACCGGAAGAGGTTATTTTGTCCTTTGAGCCGCATCAGGGGAAATATATAAAGACATTGCCGCTCCATGCGTCTCAGGCGATTCTGAAGGACAATGCCGATGAGTTGCTTATCAGGCTGAAATTATTTGTTACGCACGATTTTCTCATGGAGATTCTGTCGTTTGGCGACAGCGTAAAGGTCATTCAGCCGGCAAGCCTTGCGGATGAAATTCAGGAAGTTTATGAAAGCGCTTTAAAATTGTACAGAAACCCTGAAAAGAAGTAAAGAAAAAAATAGTAGCAGAATTAAATCGTCAATACAAAAAGGGTTTTTATTGAATATTGAACAGCTACGCCGTTCTGGTTTTTCGTGTAG
>CAZVAD010000149.1:0-2625 GCA_964624645.1 uncultured Mariniphaga sp. | reverse complement strand
ACGCCGTTCTGGTTTTTCGTGTAGGCCTTTACCCCATGCTGTACTTCGTTTGCATGGGGTTATCTTTATTAAATGCTTACAGCATTTTTAAATGAACAGCAAAAATAAACTTGTAAAAACATCGTAAATATTTAATATTCATAACCCATAGCTACACATACCTTACTACGGGATATGAATAATCAGACTCTATTCAGCCTGTCCCAATCCCCGCTGGCGCAGCTTTGCAAACCGTGCCTTGCTTTGCAAGGGCAACAAAACATAGTGCGCAGGGCAAAAGATGTTTTGTTATGTAGTTTACGGCAATGAGCGGAAGACAAGGAATAACAATTTTGCCCAATTGGACAAGGTGTAAATTTACGCCAGCGGAGAAGGTCTGAAAGTAAAAAAATCAAATTCACACCTAACAAATATTAGCACAAAGTTTTTATCTTCTTTTTATTCTCATCCGGGATTAAAGTATCTTTGTGAGCAAATATTGTTAAAACAAAAAACAATGAAAAAGACCTATGCGTTTGCTTTCTCTTTAACCATTGCTCTCCTTGTTTGTTTTTCCCCGATTCTACACGCTAAATTGACAGAAGATGATTTTAAAAATGTCAAAGTCATTCCTGAAACAGAAGCTTTAATGCTGCACTGGAACATTGATTATGATGCTTTTAATCGTGTCCAAGAGGGTGAAAGCTCTATCATCATTGCATATGCAACACAATCTGAAGTGAAGAAAATGGGTTTTTCTGAAGATAAAGCATGGTCTTTCATCACTGATATTCCGCTGGAGGAAACTGCTTATCTCATTACCAATTTGAAGGGCGGTGAAAATTATTTTGTAAAACTCGGAGTGCAAACGGATAAAGGGATTTCGTGGTCGTATATTCAAGAGGCACACCCAACCAAACCTTGGGGTGTCTTTAATCTTTTGGTGCTGATAGGTGCCTTGGCAATGTTCCTTTACGGAATGAAAACTATGAGCGACGGACTGCAACGCATGGCAGGGAAAAACCTCAGAAACATACTTGCATCCTTTACCTCCAATCCTTTTAAAGGCTTGTTGACAGGGATGGGTATCACGGCACTGATTCAATCCTCTTCGGTTACGACAGTTATGACGGTCTCTTTTGTAAATGCCGGTATTCTCACGCTGACACAGTCTGCAGGTATCATCATTGGCGCTAATATCGGCACAACACTAACTGCCTGGATTGTTGATCTTTTTGGCTTCAAAATGGATATCAGTCCATATACATTGATTATGCTGGCAGTGGGGTTACCCATACTTTTCTTCAAAAATCCAAAATTGAAAGGCTTGGGAAATGGTATCATCGGTTTTGCCTTGCTCTTTATGGGCTTAGGTTTTCTGAAAGATTCCGTTCCCGATATTACCCATGATGCTCCCATCGTGCGATTTTTCGTTTCACTGAACGACATTCCCTATTTCAGCACCATCATTTTCGTTGCTTTCGGCGCTTTACTTACCGTTATCATTCAATCTTCGTCGGCTACCATTGCGCTGACAATGACCCTGATGCTTACCGGCACCATACCTTTTGAGATTGGCGCTGCCATGGTGTTGGGCGAAAACCTGGGAACGACCATAACCGCTGAAATAGCTGCTACAGTGGGGAATGTATATGCCAAAAGAACGGCAAGAATACATTCAAGTTTTAATTTAATGGGGGTGATCTGGGTAGTCCTGATTTTTCCGTTCTTTCTACAATTTGTTTCTTTCCTGACTGAAGTTATTTTTGGTGGAAGTCCGATGCTCAATCCCACTGAATACGGCAGCACAGGTTTAGCCGTCCTTCACACCACATTCAACCTTTCCAATGCATTGATTCAGATATGGTTTATTCCATATTTGGTTAAATTTGCCGAGTTCACCGTTAAATCCCGCGGTAAAGAAGATGAGCAGTTTCGTTTGGATTATATCAATAATCCCAAAGCAACACCGGCACTTTCTATCTTAGAAGCTAAAAAGGAAATCGCCAAATTTGGCAATCTGACTTCCAGGATGTCGTCTTTTACAAGAGAACTCCTGTTAGAACCAAGTTCCGGCAAACAGTATGAAATCATTGAAAGAATATCTAAATATGAGGAGATTACCGATAGGGTAGAAATTGAAATCGGACGTTACCTCAACCACATTGCAAGCGGCAATCTTGATGTGCAATTGGCAACGCGCATCCACGGGATGAATAGTGCCGTGAACAGCTTGGAGAGAATAGGAGATATATTTTATCAGATATCCAAAAATATTGAAAAGAAAAATGCTGAAGGGGTTGAATTTTCAGATCTTCAAAATAATAAACTTATCGAATTGCTTGATTTAATCGATGAAGCATTCCAAGTTATGAACGAAAATCTTCAGAAACACTCCCATGAAGTTTCTGTTTATGAGGCAAAAGAGATGGAGCGAAAAATCAATCTAAAAAGGGATGAACTCAGGCAAGAGCATTTTGATACAATGACCAATGATGTTGAGTTTCAAATCGGAAGAAGTATTATCTATAGCAATATATTCTCATTGTTAGAGCGCATTGGAGATCATATTCTGAACGTGACGGAAGGTATTACCGGGAAGTACAAAGGCTTTTAAACTTTTACAATCCTACAATAGAAGCGATT
>CAZVAD010000148.1:0-5425 GCA_964624645.1 uncultured Mariniphaga sp. | reverse complement strand
CTCTTGTAATTTTCATAATTATATTTTTTTGTATTAGAAATATTATCAATTACTCATTTATACATGAAAAAAATCAACGCGCAAATTTAATCAAAAAATAGTTTCAAGAAGAGAAAAAAGACTTTTCATGAATATTTTTCAAATACAGTATTAACTAAATCAAAGAAACGAATTTAAAACATTTGTTTGATTGGATACTGAGTAGTAAGTACAGAGTATAGAATACAAAGACGTAAATCTCATGTCTCACTTTCAAACTATTCAAACCCACAGTTTTTCTCTTTGGTTAAAAGATTTCAGGTCGCGGGGTTCCGGTGTAAGGACTTGCGCCGGTTTCTCCTCCCATCACATCGGGCACCGAATCTAAGTCCACATCCGTATTTTCGGGAGCTTTGATAATATCATAATAACGCCCCATCCAGTATTCACGCATAAAGCCGACAGGCGGTTTAGCGCTGTTTCCGCCGCGATTTCCATCAATCGCTTCCACCCTTCTCCCCTCTCCGTCAGTAAATATTTCCCGTGGCGAGAATGCCTTGATTGTTCCATCGTAGGAAGTGTAGCCCGGCTCAATAAAGAGGTCATTACGATGAGAGTTGTAATAGTTGTTGTTGCGACAATCCAGCACCCATTCGCGAAGGAATTTCACTGCATTTTCATAATCCCCGTCATTCCCGGAGAGCGTTCCGTAAGTAAAACTGTACCAGGGGAGGTTATCAAGGCGCTTCACTGCCCACGACCTTTCCAGACTCCGCAGGTAAACCGACCTCAGCACAGGGTCTTGCTCATAGCGCAGCAGGGTGTAATAACTCATGTAAGCCAGATCGTCATCCCACGGTGCAATGGTTTCGGGCGGAAAAGTATTTTTCTGCCGGATGGTATTTTCCGGATAGCCCCAGTCAATAAGCTGCTGATAACCCTCCCTGAACTTTTGCTCTCCGGTGGCAGTAATGGCAGCCTGCATATACGAAAGCGCTTCGAGCCCGTTTAACCCGCGATCTGCATATCCATAAGGGCGCAACAGGTATTCCGGATTCCAGCGCGCCCAACGGGTGGGTTTTCCATCGAGGTCATGCATGGTCCAGTCGCAATCAATAATATAGGAAGCCATTTTCCGCAGGTGCTCCTTTGCCACTTCCTTTTCTTTTCCTTCTGCCACCAGATCATGAAAAATTGAGACAGCATAGAAATGCGAAGTTACTTCATCGCTTGAAGTATCCCCTTTCCATTGCCATTTTCCGTCTGCTGTTGGATGCCATTTTGCAGGAAGGCCTCCCGAACCGGTTGTTCCCCGCTCATCATCATCCCCGAAAACTGACCAGATGGAACGGGCAATATACCCTTCCTTTTCTGTGATCGTATTCAGCCAGACCATGGATTTAAAGGCGTCCACCGCTTCGGCGCGTGCCGCCGGATCACCTGTAACAATATATTTATAGCACATGGCAACCAGATAGGGAGCCACATGACTGCCGTCATTGTCGGTTATTTCCCTGGTCCATTTCCCGTCTTTTTTATAGAGATAGTGAATAAAACCCATACGCTTGTAGCCCCACTCATTCGTATGTTTTTCCATCCATAGCGCTTTCTTATACAAGGTGAAAGGTTCATATTTAATGATTCCGACCCCGCCATCTGTAGCCACAAAAACATCCTTTCCGCCCACAGCAATTTCATTCACTTTTTGGTTTGGAAGCCACATTCCTTCTCCAAAATAATGAAACTCAGCATCCTTTGTCATGCGGACGGCACCCCGTTCGGTTCCGACCCACAAATCCTCATCAAATCCCTTAGACAAGCATGTGGTTTGCTCAACAGGCAGGCCGTCAGTACCTTTAACCGACGTCAGCGCAGCGCCCCGCAACTCGGCAAGTCCTCTGTCGGTACCGATATAAACACGGTTTCCCATACTGAGCATGTCGTTGGTTTTTGAAGAAGGCAGGTGTCCCCAATCAATAAAATCATCGTTGACAATTTTTCCGTCAAAAAGGACAAGTTTTCCGGGACGAAGCACATAGAGAGTTCCGCTGTAGGATACAATCCGGTCAATCGGGCCGAGCCTCACCGGGTAGGCATGAACCTGCGAACCATCTTCCATGAGCATGGTGATGTCGCTGTTGTGGTATCCATCTGCAGGCTTGGTGGTTACAAACCGGTTATTTTCAAGTTTGAAAATTTCTTCGCGTGTGGCAGCATGAACCTGATCAAAATGAACGCACATATCCACAAAAACCCGGTCGTCCACTTTATTCCAGCCACCATTCCGGTATTCAAATAATCCATCGGAGGTGGTTGCCCACACCCTGTCCTGTTCGCTCAAGAGCCGGATAACATTGGCCGGCGCTTTTTTATCTTCTGTCAGAACTTTTTCATCCAAAGAATACACTTTACCATCCATTACGGCAAGGCAAGTTCCCTGATAAAACGCAACCGAAGTCACCGGACTTTCGGTTGGAATTTTTATGGCTATTTCCTGAAGATATTCCTTATCCTCAATCGGTTTCCAGTTCCTTTTTTGTGAGTTGTAAGCATTTTGTGCCGACAAATTATTAAATGCTACTAAGCATATCAGTAGAAATACAGAAAAAATTCTTGTTGTGATGTTCATAATCAATCATTTTAAGTATTAAGTGAATATTTATTTCCCGGCGAAAATACAATTTTAATATTCCGCAGTATTCACAGAAATTGACTGATAAATATAGAAAACAAGCCTGTAACTTATGAAGGACAGAACAGAGAACGTCCGTTTATCCGGCAGATTAAATTTCCCTGTCCACCAATTTCTCCCCGGCAGCATTGAACACTTCCAGTCTGAGCGCCCCTCCCTTTTTTTCAAGAACCATCACCGTTCCGTGTGGTTCTCTGTTGCCTCCGCCTATGACAACCGGAAAATTATTGCCTGCTTCCCCTTTTTCAATCACCTCATGGCGGTGGGTGTGCGCATTGAGCGACACGTTGAAAGGTGCTTTCTCCAGAACGGGAATCCACAGCTCCGAGCAAGGGGTGTATTTATCCAGATTCTTCCCGAAAAGCGGAATATGATGAATCAGAATACGCTTTTTTGCTTTTTTAAATGCTTTGTTTTTCAGCTCTTGCTTCAGAAAATCAACCTGATCAAAACGGTGCTGCGTGAAATCATTCATATCGTAATATACCCAGAAGTCATCGGGTTTGTCTTCTCCGCAATCCAGAAGCACAAACCGCGTATCGCCCAGGGAGAAAGCGCCAAAGGAACGTCCACCCATTCTTCCAAGATAATTCCACAGCAGCGGCGAATATTCGCCACGGGTTTCATGGTTGCCCCGCATGAAAATGGAAGGAATTTCATCACTTTTAATACGCGGCGTATAGGTTTGCAAACGCCCGACAATGTCATTTTCAACTTCCACATCATCGAAACAGTCGCCGTTAAAAATAACCAGATCATAGGTTTTGTCTTCCACCAGTGCGTGCAGTTTGTCAAACATGGCCATGTTGCTGTGAATATCATTATAGACAATCACCCGGAAATCACGAATTTCATCGCTCCATGTGGTGAACGATTTCAATTCGGTTTTGACCGTATCCCCAAACTCTTTATAGTAGCTCGAATATCTTGTAATCTCCTGCGAAACCGCGCGGTAGTAATATTTTGTTCCGGGGGTCAGTCCCGTCAGGCGAATGCTGTTGATTTTATTGTTTGCCACCATCTCCCCTTCCAGAAAGGTGCGGGCACGTTTTAAATTACCCGGGTCCGTGCCGTATTCCACCCAGCTCCGGGCAGGCACATTGGTGAGCCACATGACCGTCATTTCGGTGGTTCCGGGATTCTGAAGGTAGGGAATCGTGCGCATTACTTCCGATGCAGGCGTTTTCAGACGAACATCCACAAATAACGGCCGGTGATCGGATGCGATTTTTTCTTCAATCACATGCGCCCCAAACCTGGCATAGGTCTCCCCTTTCCCCTTGTATCCCAAAACATAATCAATGGTTATTTTCGGTTCGCCGGACGGAAAAGTGGGCGCCTTCGGATCGGACAGAATTTGCCAGTCATTCAGCAGATACTGAATAGGCTCAGATTCGGGTCTTGCATTCAGATCGCCCATCAGAAATACGGGTTTATCATAATCCTTTACCGCCTCCGTTATTATTTTGACCGATTCCAGCCGCTCTTCATTGGTGAGCGACAAATGGGTGTTGACAACCACATACTTTTCAAGCTCAACCATCAGCGCCGTGCGGGCTTCGGATGCCCCCGGAAGGGCAATTTTCCGCACACCCACAGGTTTTTCGCGGGTCAGCATTCCGTTGCCATACTTTCCGCCATCGTGATAGATGGAAAAACCAAAAGTTGCATACATCCCGGTCTGTTCGGCAAACAGTTTCATTATATCGATATTGCCACTTCGGTTGACCACACTGTCAATTTCCTGCAACCCGACAACTTCGGGATTTATTTTGAGAATCAGGTTGCTGATCCGCTCAATATCCATTCTTTCATCCATTCCCTCCCCGTGGTGGATGTTATAGCACATCAGCCGGTGTGTATTCTCGCGCTGGGGAAAATTTTGAGCAACAGCGCTGAATGCAAAAAACGTAAATAAAAAGTAAAAAAATATTTTCTTCATGGTAATTATTTAAAGATAAGTTCGATACCTAATTCATTGCAGACGAAAAAGCCGGAACTTTTCATATAATTCTCAAAAACAAATACAATATTAACAATTCCCCGCCGAAAAGACATTTTTTAATCAAAAATGAATTTCAGCTAAAAACAAATTAATAAAATTTGCGTTTTAAGGGATATTAACATCTTAATCTATTTTTTATTAATTTTTAAAATTTAACGTTATGCGGTTTATTAAACAAACTTTTCTGATGATGCTTCTTTCGCTTTTTATCCTTTCGGGATGCAAAAAAGATGATGATGGAGGAGCCGGTGGCAAGGAAGGTGTCATTGAGGCCATGGTTGATGGTAAGAAGTTCAAATCTTCATCCATTCCGGGCGTAACTTACGCAACAAGTGCTGCAGTAGGCAAAGGGAGAGTTATCACGGTTGTCGGCAGTACTGAGGGGACGACAAGCAAGTCCATTACAATCACATTGACAGGAATCGGCGAACCCGGTACATACCAGATTGGTGGCAAAGGAAATGGCAGTGTAATAATTGGTTACCTTGAAACTGAAATTGATCTGGCCAACCCGACGGCCCCAAAAATAACACAGTGGACAGCTCCCTGGGGAGACGACACAATTGCCGGGGAATTAAAAATTTCTGAACTGACCGATGAAAAAATTTCCGGCACGTTCAATGCAACCTGCAAAAATGACGATGAGACCTCTACAAAAGAGCTCAAATCCGGTTCATTCAATGTGAAATTCATAGTGGCCATATAACAGGAAAAAATTCATAGTTTATAAAAAAGGCTTCGGGTTAAAA
>CAZVAD010000147.1:0-5484 GCA_964624645.1 uncultured Mariniphaga sp. | reverse complement strand
CCGGTAATATTCACCCAGATCAGTTCACCGGTTTTGTGATTCCAGATGGGGCCTTCGCCCAAATCGGATTTTGAGTCAATCACCAGTTCCACCTCGTCTTTTTTTGAAGTGGTACAACAGGCAAATAAAGCTGCAACAACAATCATCCACATGAATTTTTTCATTTTCCCGATATTAATTGGTTATGCCGGATGAACACCCATTTCAGGCCCAACACCTGATTTTTTAAGCTGATGCAATGAGTTCTTTCATGATCAGCGTCATTTTTGGTTCGGCTTTCATGGCAACTTTCAGCACTTCTTCGTGTGATATTTCAACGATTTCATCGGGAACGCCGCTATCCGTGATGATGGAAATTCCAAAAACTTTCATTCCCGAATGGCGGGCAACAATCACTTCCGGCACGGTTGACATGCCCACAAGGTCAGCCCCGAGCAGCCGGAACATTTTGTATTCGGCAGGAGTTTCAAAAGTTGGCCCCTGCACTCCGACATAAACCCCTTCCTTCAGGTTTATGTTGTTTTCCAGTGCAATCAGTTTGGCTTTAGCCCGGAGTTTTTTGCTGTAAACGCTGCTCATATCGGGGAAACGCGGGCCAAGGGTATTGTCGTTTTTACCACGCAGCGGATGTTCGGGGAAAAAGTTGATGTGGTCGGTAATGGCCACAATATCACCCACCTCCCATTCCGGATTAAGACCTCCGGAAGCATTGGAAACAAACAATCGCTTCACCCCGGCAAACTTTAATGCCCGCACCGGGAAGGTAACTTCCTGCATGGAATATCCCTCGTAATAATGAAAACGCCCCTGCATGGCAAGCACTTCCCTGTTTCCCAGTTTTCCGAAAATCAATCTTCCGGCATGTCCCTCCACCGTGGACACCGGAAAATTTGGAATTTCATGGTATGGAATGGATTCAATGATTTCAATTTCATTGACCAGACCGCCAAGTCCGGTGCCAAGAATAATTCCCGTTTCAGGGTGTGCTTTTATTCTTTCGTTGATATAGCTTGCGGTTGCTTTTATTTTCTCCAACATATTTTAAAATTTTTTTGTTAAACATTTTTTCTTCCTTATCTAAAAATTTCACCTTCACCGGCAGGTAGTAAAGATGCTCTTTTAATTGCCCGTCAAGGTTCTTTATCTCCATGAAACGCATGGCGTCCTTCTCGGTTGTAACAATGATTTTATTTTCTGATTTAATATCATTGAACTTCTTCATTATCAGTTTTATATTTTTTTTCGAAAAGTTCCGGTGATCGGGAAAACAGATTGTATCCATTTCTTCCGCCAAAGGCTCCAGATGTTCGTGTATCGGGTTTGGAAATGCAATGCCGGTAACAACCAGTACGCTGTATTTCTTGCTTTTATAGAAATCCTGAATGCATTCAACGTCAGGAAAAACCGGTAAAATTTCACCATACCTGAAAGTGGTAAAGAAAAGTTCCTGGTAGGGCATGAGGCGGATATCCTTCTTGATAATGCGCTTCATAATCGGTGTAACTTCATTTTCTGGACATTTGGTGAAAATGATAAAATTTGCCCGGCGGATTTGCCCCGCACTTTCACGAAGCCTGCCCACCGGCAAAAGCTTGTCAGCCGTAACCGGACGGTTGTAATCAATCAACAAAATATTTATGCCGAGATAAATCCGCCGGTGTTGGTAGGCATCATCCAGAACAATGACATCGGGTGAATTATCGCCTGCCGCATTCAGGATGTTTTCAACACCCTTTACCCTGTTTTCGCTCACGGCAACGGTTATGTCCGGAAATTTTCTTTTAATCTGAAGCGGCTCATCGCCGACTTCGGAAACCTTCGATGAAACCTCTACCGTTTTAAATCCGCGTGTTTTTCTTTTATAGCCTCTGCTGAGCGCCACAACTTTAAATTCTTTTCCGAGCAGCTCTGCAAGATATTCCACGTGCGGTGTTTTGCCTGTTCCGCCTGCGGTGATGTTTCCGATTGAAATAACGGGAATATCGAATTCCCTGGATTTCAAAATGTTCCAGTCATAGAGCAGATTACGGATAAAAACAATAATTCCATAAAACAATAAAAACGGATAGAGAAAAATTTTCAACATTCAGTATCTTTATATTGACATAACTTATTCGCCTATGAGTTTTATCAGTTTCCCTTTGGGCAACCGGGTATTGAGTTCAATATTATTCAGTAGCGCCAGCTCATTCATCTGCCCCTGGGGCACGCCGTAACTGCGCAGGGCATCGGCCATGGTTGCGGCTTGCTGAACCTGTACAACTTTTATTCTTTTGGGTTTGACATTCAACCGGGAGGCTTCAGTTAGCCGGCCAAAACCGGCCATGGTGGATTCAAACAACCGGGCATAGGAATTAAATTCCGCTCCTGAGGTCAGACCATGAAAAATATAAACCCTTCCGTCGTATTCAATGAAATAGGACATTACGCGGATTGTCTGGGTTTGCCCGGTTTGCTGATTCTGTGATGACTGCTCGGAAATGACTGCAACGGCTGGAAGTCCGTTCACAGTGGTGCGCTTGGACTCAAGCTGGGTGAGGTTCAGGTTTGTCAGGGTAGCCTGTGCCGCTTCCGCAGCCGCAGTCTGTTCCGCAAGCGTGAAAATCATCAGCGCACTTCCGTCACTTGGTCCCATTTGTACCTGCATCGGCGAATTTTCAAGCATCCAGTTGGCGGGCACGGGAAACCTGAACTTCAATTCGGGATGATAGAAAACATTCCCATCCACGAAGCCCTGCCGCGGGTCTTCGCCATATACAATTCCGTCAATTCGTCTCAGGTAGCTGTCTTCATTCACCAGCCATTCATCATACCCCAAACTCTCTTTCCACTCTGCCGACTGTTTGGCTACTGCAACCTGGCGGTCTTCGGGATTGGGATGGGTGGAAAAAAAAGTTGGAATTCCGCCATGATCGCTTGCCATGTTCATCTTCTCCAACACATTAAAAAAATCTGCCATTTTCTGTGCATCGTATCCGATTCGTGAAGCGTATTCCACACCTAAGCGGTCGGCTTCCCGTTCGTTGTCGCGACTGAATTTCAGAAAGAGAAGCTCCATTCCCTGCATGGCATAATCCGCGAAATTGCGGAACTGCTCTGAAGCAATCATTCCGCCAATCAAAAGCAATTGACCCAATTGCTGCTTGCTTTGCTGAACCACCGTGTGGCGGGCGGTTATGTGTCCCATTTCATGCCCCAGAACTCCCATCAGCTCTGCTTCACTGCTGAATTGTGCCAGAATTCCGCGGGTCAGGTAAATGTATCCGCCGGGGACCGCAAAAGCATTCACAACCGGGGAATCCAAAATTCTGAAATGATACTGAAGGTTCGGGCGGTGTGATTGCAAGCCCATTTCATCCCCTTTGCTCTTGATAAAAGAGAGCAGTTGGTCGTTCTGGTACAGCCCGAAAGTGGCAATAACATTAGGGTCATACTGTCTTCCCATCTCAATTTCCTGAGCCTCGGAAAAGAGAGTCAATTGCCTTTTTCCGGTTACCGGATTTACGGCACAGGATGGAATAAGTGCCAGAAACAGGAAAAGGAGAAAAAACCTGGTCAATGATTTCGATAGATTTATCATTTCGAGTTTTTTTAAAGATTGGATTTAAAAATTAACAGTTAAATATCGGAATTAATTTTTCACAAACGAAAGGAAAAACATGAAATATCTTTTTTATGCAATTTTATTCATTTTATGGCCGATTTACAGGCTGCACAGGCGGGTAAAAATAGATTTTTAAAATCATTCAGGCGCCATAGTGCAAAATGTTTTCTGAAAATATGATGCAAAAAAAGCCGGGCAACAGCCCGGCGTCTATGTATCTAAGGTAATAGTTGTTCTAAAACAACCTTTTGATTCCCACTACTTTTTTAACTTCGTTTAATGTTTTTGAAGCAGATTCCCGCGCTTTTTCTGCGCCTGATTTTGCAACCTGCGCAAGGTACGCATCATTTTCCAGAATATCAATAATCCGTTCACGGATGGGTGAAGTGTAGGAGATAATATCTTCGGCAAGCTGCTTTTTCATGTCGCCGTAGCGGATTGCGCAACGGTTGTACTGCTCATTAAAAAACGCCACGGTTGAAGGCTCGGAAACAATCTCCATCAGGGTGAATAAATTCTGAATGGCTTCCGGCTTTTCCTGATTTATTTCGGTTGGCCCCGAATCGGTTACGGCCCGCATCACTTTCTTTCGGATGGATTCCGGCTCTTCATAAAGATTGATTGCGTTGCCTTCCGATTTTCCCATTTTCCCGCTGCCATCCAGTCCGGGCACTTTAATCATGTCCTTTCCGTCAAACGTATAAGGCTTTGGCGTGGGGAAAACTTTCTTTTTGTACATCCGGTTAAACCTTCTGGCAAATTTACGCGCCATTTCCAGATTTTGCTCCTGGTCTTTTCCCACAGGCACAAAATTGGCTTTGTGGATAATGATGTCGGCAGCCATCAGCACGGGGTAAGTTAAAAGTCCTGCATTCACATTATCGGGTTGCTGACGTGCTTTTTCCTTGAACGAAGCCGTACGTTCCAGTTCGCCCAAATAGGCATTCATGTTCATAATGGTGTAAAGCTCAGTAGTTTCCGGCACATCGCTCTGGATGTAAATACAGGCTTTTTCTGGATCAATGCCGCATGCAAGATATTCTGCCAGCACCTGCCGCACACCTGCCTGAAGGTTTTCGGGAGTGGGATGGGTGGTGAGTGAATGCAGGTCGGCAATAAAGAAAAAGCAATTAAAATCTTCCTGCATCCGGATAAAATTCTGTACCGCCCCGAAATAATTTCCAAGGTGCAAATATCCGGTTGGCCGTATTCCGCTTAGAACTGTCGGTTTCTTTGTCATGGTAAACAAGTCAAAATTTAAAAGCGCAAATTTACATGAAATAACTCAAAAACACTCACGGGGTGACTCTGAGTCACCCCGTGAGTAAAAAATGCTGCTCCAGAATGGCGCTAAGTGATTAATATTTCAGGGTGGATGTGGCTTCAATCTCTTTTGTGTCTTTCACCGGAACCAGTGTGAAACCCCATTTGTAGGTCTGATTCGCAGGAATTGAATACTCGGGAAGCGGACGAGCGCCCCAGCTGTTGTATCCAGCAACGCCTTGTTGTTTCATATCCACACATACTTCAACAAAATTCTGTGGCGAGATGTCGTTGATATGGGTTTGTCTCGGTTTTTTGTTTTTGGCATCGGCATCGTTTCTGGCAGCAATCTCTTCACTGCTGAAATTGTTCCACTGATAAGGACGATTGCTGTTTTCCTCCGAATCAAAATCCTCTACCGAGTTTCTCAATGCATTGAATCCGATGGTTTCATCCGCAACAACCATCAAACCGGCTTTACCGGACAATGCCACCCAGCGTGTATCGGTTCTGTGTCCGTTTTCCTGCGGTCTCACATAGGGAAAATACATATCTTCGGCAGTGGTGCTGTAACGTCCCACTTTTGAACCCGAGGCTCTGTCGATGTAGTTTTCTCC
>CAZVAD010000146.1:0-5490 GCA_964624645.1 uncultured Mariniphaga sp. | reverse complement strand
CATTTCGTTTAATCAATTCAAAAAAACATGAAGCAACGATTAACAAAAATCTCTTTTGTTTTACTGCTTATTTTGGGATCAGCAACAACAGCGCTGTCACAAAAAGCTGCGGTAAAAACAAATCTTTTGTACGGAGCCACGGCAACCCCCAACCTGCAGTTGGAACTCGGGTTAAGTGAAAAGAGTACGCTGGAGCTTGGCGCCGGTTTAAACTGGTTTACATTCAGTGAAAACAGGAAATTCAAACACCTGCTTTTTCAGCCGGAATACCGCTACTGGTTTTGCGAGACCTTCAACGGTCATTTTGTCGGGATACATGCCCATGGCGCACAATTCAATGTGGGCGGCTGGGACATTCCCTTTGGCAGGCTCACCGCTTTTAAAGACCACCGCTATCAGGGTTATCTCTACGGCGCCGGGTTAAGCTACGGCTACCAGTGGGTGCTGAGCCCGCGCTGGAACTTTGAAGCCAGCTTAGGCGGCGGATTTGCGCGCATCCATTATGACAAATATCCCTGCGTCACCTGCGGGACACTGCTTGATGAGGGCGTTTACAACTACTGGGGGATAACAAAAGCTTCCATTTCATTCGTTTACTTTTTAAAATAAGAAAAAGATGAAAAATTATATACATTATATTCCAATCGTGGTGCTGGCCCTCTTTCTGGCCATTCCCGGTTTTTCACAAAGTGAAAGAACAGTGAAAGTTGAAGCGTCCGAATTTGTAAAACAGAACGAACGCTTGTCCGTCGCTTTCGACATGATCCTCAATGATGTTCAGCTCAACCGCAACAACCTGTTAATGGTTACTCCGGTACTGCGTTCAAATGCAACAGGCGACAGCCTGGAGCTGGCTCCGGTTGCCGTTGCAGGAACTACCCGCGAAAAAGTGATCCGCAGAAACAAAAAATTCGGCAAACCTTCCGGTGTGCCCGACAATGCCTTTTCAACACTCAAAAGAGAGAACAATTCGCCGCAGCACTTGCGCTACACCTCCTCCGTGCCATACAGCGACTGGATGAAGAATGCTGCTTTGGCGCTTCGTTCGGATTTGATTGGGTGCGCCGGCTGCAAAGATGCAGCAGGTGATGCCATCGCGCTTGCCCGCATATTGGACAAGCCAGAGGAGTATGTTCCATCATTCAACCTGACTTATATCGTTCCCGAAGTGGAACCGGTGAAAGCGCGCAGTGACAGCCATTCGGCAACATTCAACTTTGTGGTTGACCGCTACGAACTGCTTCGTAATTTTAAAGACAATGCCAAAAAACTTGATGAGGTGGATCAGATTATTACTGAAATCCAAAGAAACAGCGATCTGAACATCACCGAATTTAAGATTTCGGGGTTTGCATCGCCTGAGGGGGGAGAAGCACGTAATAAGATGCTGGCAGAAAACCGTGCCAAGGCATTTGCCGATTATCTGGTCAATAAATTTGGTATCTCCAAAGATCTTTTTGTGGTGGAAAGTTTTGGCAGTGACTGGGAAGGACTGCGTAATGCGGTAGAGACCTCCTCACTGAATGACAAAAAAGAAATTCTTGGTATTCTCAGCGATGAGCAGGATGCAGGTGCACGCGATGCGGAGTTAAGAAAACTCGCTTCCGGGACCACATTCCAAACCCTGCTTCAGGAATACTATCCTTCGTTGCGCCGTACAGAGTATAACATTGCCTATGTGGTGCGGTCGTTTGATGTGGAAGAGGCCAGAAGGATAATCAAAACCAATCCGAAACTGCTTAGCCTGAACGAAATGTATCTGGTAGCAGAGAGCTATCCTGAAGACAGCCGGGAATTCAAGGAAGTATTTGACATTGCTGCAAAAATTTATCCCGAAAATGAGATTGCAGTGCTCAACTCTGCCGCTGCTGATATTCAGGCAGGAAATTACGATGCAGCCATCAAACGCATGGAAGACTCTCCTTCTAAGGATAAAATGCTGAATAACCTCGGGTTGGCCTATTTCCGCAAAGGCGATGTTGAAACGGCCAAAGCATATTTTACACAGGCTGCCCAACAGGGTGATGCGGATGCACAGTTCAACATTGAAGAGATAAACAAGTACCTGAAAAGCTTAGAGTAGAAAGCAGATTTTAAAGAAAGCTTTAAGCTGACAGCAATTCATAAAAATCTCAGATACCATTTTAATAAAACAACAAATTCAAAAAGATAAATGATGAATTTACGAAAAAGGATATTAATCGTGTTGTTCGCTCTCGGAGCCATGCTCTGGAGCTGCAACTCCCTCATTTACGATGACCTGTCCGAGTGTCCTCAGGGTGTGTATGTAAGATTTTATACCCTGACTCCCTGCGATACCGACACATCGTATGTGGGCAACGTTCCCACGCTGACCGTATTTGCATTTGATGAAAGCGGAAAACTCGTGACTTCGGCAAGTGAGCAAAACGTAACGCTCAGCCGTGAATACGAAGTGCTGATGCCGGTTTCCAACGGAAATTTCAGTTTCATTGCCTGGGCCGGCATGAATGACAACTTCACCATTTCAACTTTCACGCCCGGCACAACCACCAAAGAGGAGGTGATGCTGGCCATCAAAACGACTGAGGGCGTGGCATCAGATCTCGGAACAACAAAGGTGTGGCAGGGCGAAAGCCCGGTAGTTTCACTGCCCGACCCCGACAAATATGCGTCAGTATTTAAACGCGCAGCCGTCAACATGCTTGAGCTCACCAATCGCGTGAAACTCATCATTGAATTCAATCCGGCAGACACACCGGTTGAAATGGATGAGTTTACCGTATCCCTGGGTTCAAAAAACGGAACCATGAACATTAACGGCTCCATTCCGGCAGATGCTCCGGCAGTTGTCTATCCGGCGCTGAACCGTTCCGAAACGGCGACATCATTCACCTGGGATTACGCACTCATGGATCTGATCAAGGGAGCTGGAAACAACCTGACAATCACCTGGGGCGTTACCGGAGAAACCATTTTTGACGGTGATTTTGTGGAAAAATTGCTGCTCAACACCTCCGGAGGGAATATCAATCTGGCGTGTGAAAATGATTTTGAAATCAGGATGAAGCTCACCGACTACTGCGAAACGTGTGAAACCCGGTTCACCATTGAAATTACGGTGAACGACTGGGAGGTGTATGAATATGAAGTGGATTTGGGAAACTAAATAAGAAATTTCAAAAAGAAAGATTATGACTCGACTAAAAATATTTTTTTATATAACGCTTGCCGGCATGATAATCTCCATGGCCGGCTGCCAGTCGCCGGTTGCCGACCCGGATGACAACAACGGAGAAGGGCCAGCGGTTTATCTCAAGGTAGCCCGCTCCGCCCTCATCAACGGCGAGGACTCCATCAACGAAGATGAAGCAACATTTGAAGACCGTGTGCACAATCTGGTGATGCTGGTCTTTGATTCTTCAAAAGGAAATCTGGTCGGTTCACATTTTGAACAGATTCCGCTTTCCGAAAAGAGCAAAGCATTTGTTGCAAAACTCTCGCCCGGTCAGCGGGATTTCTACTTTGTGGCAAACATGCCGCAGGAAGAGCTTCAGGATATCACCTCCAGAACTGCGATGGAAGCCTACATGCAGAAACTGAAGGATCTGGATGCCGCTCTGTATCTGAATGCCGCCGAAACCAAAGGATTTCCCATGTCGCGCGTGTATAAGGATCAGACCATCACCGAAGGCGGAACCGTTGAAGCGCCGCTTCCGTTCGGGCCCGACGGCGAGGATAAGGTAAAACTTATCCGTGTGGTGGCAAAACTGGAAGTGCATCTGGAAAGCGATGCCGTTGCACAGGTGAAAAATATCTATTTTCACAATGCGCGGAAACAGTTCAGCCTTTCGGCGCTCACCACCCCCGAAACCAATCCGGGCTACCGCGATTCGGAACCACTGAAAAAAACCGGAAACATCTATACCTACTATATGCCCGAAGCGCTGATGACCTCTCCGGCATGGAGCGCCGGCGAGCACAAGCCGGTAAACTACTTCGTCATTGAAACGGTGGAAGGCACAGCGTATGAAATACCAATCATCACCTATGAAGGCGCCATTCCGGGCGCTTCGTCAGACTACCTGACGTTTGCCACCGGACAGCTTGAAGTGAAGCCGGATTATCAGATTTACCGCAACCACCGCTACGTTTACACGGTGAAAAAACTGCAGGGCATCGTCATCTACTACGACATCAACCCCTGGGTGATGAAACAAAGCGCATTCTACATGGGCTACGGCTACAACGTAGGCGTGGATGCTGACGGGAAAGTAACCGTCAGCAATACCGTTGATGCCTGCGACCCGCACCGCGTAGCGCTGAAAACGGTGGCTCCGTTCACCTTTGATGACGGCGCCACGGAAAAAGTGTTTGACACCCTGGAAACTTCTGCTTCCGAAAGCTATCAGCTGAATGCTGTACCGGCAGACGGCGAAACCTATCTTGAGGTATGGTACAACGATTATCTGGTTAAAACCTTTACAAAATAAAATTATCGGATTATGAAAAAGATATTTTACATCATATTTTTTGTGTCGCTTTTTGCCGCCTGCAACCTGGTGAATGACAACGGCGAATGCGATACATGCGACAACATTACCCTCTCATTCAGCGTGAACAGCTACATCAGGAATATGGCGGTGAAATCTGCTGTTTTGACTGCCGACGATGAGCAGGCAGTGGAGAATCTTTATGTTTTCCTGTTTCCTACCACCGGCGGACAAACGCTGAAAAGCTATGCCGTTGATGGGTCGGTTTTTAACGGAGGCACATGGAGTGATGCCGAAAAAAGGGTATCGCTCACACTCACCCAGGCCGAAGCGGGGAAACGGAACGTTTATCTGGTGGCAAACTATCCGGAAGAGATGGAGGCAAAACTGGATGCCGTCGGCTCGGCAGAAGACCTTGAAGAGGTGTTTTATGCCACGGCAAATCCCTGGTCGGATGACCTGGGCACACCGATTCTGATGTCGGGAAACCGGGAGCACGATTTCAATGCCGACAGTGAGTTGAGTGCCATAAATCTGGTGCGCGCTCTGGCAAAGGTTGAATTGCGGGTGACGCTCTCCGAAAGTTTCCGCTCGGCTTTAAGCGGCAAAAACGGTTCGGCGCCCGAATACCAGTTCCGTTACGTTGATTTTGACCTGAACACCTTTGCGGTGAAACCGGCATCAAAGGCGGACGACCTGACTACATCGGCCTGGAATGACTGGGCGGTGAGCGGGATTACCACCGACAGCCAGACCGGTGAAGCCACCGGGCTTTTGCTCACCACCTACCTGAACGAGCGCGACGCCAAAGGCGCCAAAGTGGAGCTGAAACTCCCCTACTCCGACGGTGGGCTGCTGCCTCCGCCCGAATTTGGCGATGAAACCTATACCCTGCCGCTGCCCGATAAAGTGGAGCGGAATCATTGGTATGTGTATGATGTGGAGATTTAAAAACCTGATTAACATAACAAATGAATAAAATGATGAAAAGAAAAAATAATATATATATCAAATCCTT
>CAZVAD010000145.1:0-5536 GCA_964624645.1 uncultured Mariniphaga sp. | reverse complement strand
ACAAAAAACTGCATTTCCATCTGTTCAAATTCGCGCATCCGGAAAATAAACTGGCGGGCTACGATTTCATTGCGGAAAGCTTTGCCAATTTGGGCAATGCCGAACGGTATCCGCATCCTTCCGCTCTTTTGAACATTCAGGTAATTCACAAAAATGCCCTGTGCGGTTTCCGGGCGCAAATAAATCTTCATTGCCCCGTCGGAAGTGGAGCCCATTTCCGTGGAAAACATCAGATTGAACTGCCGCACATCTGTCCAGTTGCGCGTTCCCGAAACCGGACAAACAATCTCCTGTTCTTCGATAATCTGCTTTAATCCGGGAAGGTCGTTGTTATTCAGGGCTTCCGAATATTGCCGGTGCAGCTCGTCGTATTTTTGCCGGTTTGCCAAAACCCGCGGATTGGTTTCCGTGAACTGCTTTTCATCAAAGGCATCTCCAAACCGTTTCCGGGCTTTTTCAATCTCTTTATTTATTTTGTCTTCAAACTTTGCCAGTTGTTCTTCGATCAACACGTCCGCACGATAGCGTTTTTTTGAATCCTTGTTGTCAATCAGCGGATCGTTGAAGGCATCCACATGGCCGGAGGCTTTCCAGGTTGTCGGGTGCATAAAAATGGCCGAATCAAGACCGACCACATTTTCATGCAGCAGCACCATGCTGTCCCACCAATATTTTTTAATGTTGTTTTTCAGCTCCACGCCATACTGTCCGTAGTCATAGACAGCGCCAAGGCCATCATAAATTTCGCTTGACTGGAAAACGTAACCGTATTCCTTGCAGTGTGCAACAAGCTTTTTAAAAAGGTCTTCCTGTATCATCTATTTAAATTTCGGGATTAATTAACCGGTAAAATCGAATCTGCCTGATGAATGAATGGGGTGAAAATAAGCCGGAAGGGGTTAGTCCACTTCTTCAAAATCAACATATTCTCCTACATCCCGGTTGTTGTTATTATTATTTTTTCTGTATTCAATGGTAACGTCCCCCTCCTGTTTTCCGGTTCGTTTCCGGTACTCTTCCTGCCCGCGCATTTTTTTCTGCATCTCTTTCATTTTGTTCTCCACAATGAAAGGCAATATATGGCGTGAGAACAGCCTGACAGCAAAATATACGATTGCAAAAACCACAATCGTACGGAAAAGCCCAACCGGATTCAAAAGAATAAAAAGGTTCATGTACAAAATTTTACTCTGTTCCAAACAGAAAATTGACGCCAAAGGACAAATTTAACTGTTTTGATGCAAAAGGCTGTATAATACTCAAAATATTGCTGCTTGTAAAATATATCTGAACCCTGTCCCCGGTATAAACGGCACCTGCTCCGGGGAGTATATTGCGAAAATTAAAGGACGACAAGCTGCCATACAGGTCCAGCTTCGGGTGGACGGCAGCAGTGAAAAAAGCTGAAAAAATATTTACCGGATTTAATCTGTACATCGTAAACTGCTCGTTCAGTCCGGCAGAGATTTTTTGATTAAACCTGTATTTCGCAGAAAATTGTGCCTGAACGGGTAGGGTAAACGACATGCGGGCAGTGGCATTTTCCACCCGGGATATGGCCGGCACGGAATCACTTAAAATCAGCAAAGCCATGCGCGGCTCGCGGTATGAATCCCCGCCAGGAGTATCGGACTGATAAAGTTCATATTCTGAAAAACGAACAGGGCGGACAAAATCCGCTTCGTACGCTTTATGTTTAAAACCAATGAGTCCGGCATCCAGAATACTTGCCGACAATTCCCAGAAATTGTCCGGGCGGTAAATTATTCCAAAATCCAGGGCTACTCCAAGATTCCGGGGTTTGAAAAAATAATCGCCCGGTGCGGCATCCACAAAAATGCCCGACAATCCATTTTCTATTTTGTCGGAATAGGAAAAAGGGGCACTGAAGAAGTAGGAGCCTTCGGCATTCAGTAATAATTTTTCTTCTGTTTTGTCTGTTGCTACGGAGAGGTTCAGGTCTTCTGTTTGAAACCGGAAATGGCCGAACAACACTTTTGCCCTGATGCCCAGATCCAGATTTTCCCAAATTCTTTTGGAAAAACCGGGAGCAATCTCCCTGAAATTTGTCAGATAAAAAGTTGCGTTTCCGAAGGTTTCATTTTTTCCATAAAAATTCAAGGTGCCGTCTCGAATGAATCTTGCAATTTCACGGTCGGCAATCCCTTCCAGACTAAACCGCTCCCGCACCGACAGGGTGAACGTATAATCATTGTGCCGGAGACCGGCAAAGAACAATGAAATTTCTGCAGATGCGTTTACATCCCCGTTTTTATCCATTGCATTATACAACCGGTCAAAACTGTATTCAAACCCGCCGGAAAACAGCGCGTTGAGCGGAACGCTTGCACCCCACCGGACAGCCATGCCCGACAATAGTGGAATGCCTACCGTCATTTTCCCGGAGGCGTTCTGAATTGCCGGATTGCCAAGCGAAGACTGGGCAACGCCGGGCAGAAACTGCAACACGGACATTTCCTGTGCAAAAATGACCGGAGAAAACGTCATGGTGAAAATAAAGACAACGCAGGCCTTCAATATTTTAATAAGCCGGATTCGCATACTTAACAAACGTGCAAAATTACTTTTAATCGTGAAAATATATAAACGATTTAAAAAGCAAAAGTTGTGTAGCTTTAAAGCAGAAAACAATTTTCGGAAAGTCCGGTTAATAATTTTTAACGCAGTGCGATCCGTAAACTGCACAAAGAAATCGGGTAATAATTGTTAATTTTGCTTTTTTATTTTTAATGCTTTTGACGTTTGAATTCTTTAACAGGAAAATATAGGAGAAACAAAATATGAAACTTAAGAAATTTTGGATCAGCATCATCATCCTGCTCATTGCCGGCTTGGGGCTGTACAGCTTTAACCGCGATCAGAAAAATTTTGAAATTGCCAAAAATCTCGAAATTTATTATAGCCTTTTCCGTGAACTGAATATGTTTTACGTGGATGAGGTGAATCCGAATAAATTGGTGAAAACCAGCATTGACGGTATGCTGGAGTCCCTTGATCCCTATACGAATTTCATTTCGGAAGACCAGATGGAGGATTTCCGTTTTATGACCACCGGGGAATATGCCGGCATTGGCGCGCTGATTGGCAAACAAAATGACAAAATTGTCATCTCCGAACCTTATGAAGGTTTTCCGGCGCAAAAATTCGGGCTGAAAGCCGGGGACATCATTCTGGAAGTGGAGGGAAAATCTACTGCCGAAATGACCACTGAAGATGTGAGCAGTCTCCTGAAAGGGCCTGCAAAAAAACCGGTGAAGATTAAATTGCAGCGTCCCGGTGAAAAAAATCCCTTTGAAGTGGATGTTGTCCGTGAAAAAATTTCCATTGATGCGGTGCCATACTATGGCATGGTTGACCCAAAAACAGCATATATCCGGCTTTCAAATTTCACGGTGAATTGCAGTGAAGATGTGAAGAAGGCATATCTTGAACTCAAAAAGGAAAATCCCGAAGCGCTGATTCTGGATATGCGCTCCAATCCGGGCGGATTGTTGCAGGAATCTGTGAAAATCGTGAATCTATTCGTACCGAAAAATTCTGAGATTGTCAGCACGAAAGGGAAAGTCAAGCAGTGGGACAAAACCTACACGGCAAGCGCTGCACCGATTGACACCATAATCCGCATTGCCGTGCTGACCAACAGGGCATCGGCTTCTGCGTCGGAAATTGTTGCCGGCGCAATACAGGACCTTGACCGCGGCCTGGTGATTGGTGAACGCACTTTTGGCAAAGGGCTGGTTCAGACCACCCGCGATTTGAGCTACAACACAAAACTCAAAGTGACCACGGCTAAATACTACATTCCCAGTGGCCGCTGCATTCAGGCGCTGGATTACTCCCACCGCAACGAGGATGGCAGCGTGGGCTATGTGCCCGATTCACTCATCACGGAATTTAAGACCAAAAAAGGAAGAAAAGTATATGACGGCGGCGGCATTGTGCCCGACATTACATTAGAACCGGAGCAGTTGAGTAATTTGAGTGTGGCGCTCATCACCAAATTTCTTGTTTTTGATTTTGCCACCGAATTTTCAAACCGGACGAAAAGTATTCCGGCGCCTGAAGATTTTGAAATCACGGATGCCATTTACAGTCAGTTTAGCGAATTTGTCTCCGCGAAAAATATTGAATACGACTCACAATCCGAATCTTTGCTGAAAAGGCTGATTGAAAAAGCGAAGGAAGAAAAATACTATGACCTTGCCGCCGAAGAGTTCGATAAAATCAAAGTGAGTCTTGAACCGCATATTGACAAAGACCTTCAGACTTTTTCAGATGAAATCAAAGAGCTGCTCAAAAATGAAATTGTTTCCCGTTTTTATTACCAGAAAGGGAGTATCCGGGCATCAATCGGGGATGACAAAGTGATTCAGAAAGCGATAAATGAGCTTGCTTCAGCAACGACATACACTGCCTATTTTGAACCGGGAATAACAATTACCGCAAAGCGGAACTGACAACAGGCGAAGAAAACAGGAGGGAAAGTAATGTGGGTTGTACTGGATTCGAACCAGTGACCCCTACCCTGTCAAGGTAATGCTCTAAACCAACTGAGCTAACAACCCGTAAAAATTTCTACAAAAATAACAAAATCGGGAGAATAGCACAACCCGGTTTAAAAAAACAAGAAAGGAAATTTCATTTGCAAAAACCAGTTTGCAAATATATTTTCTACCTTTGAGACTATGTTTGACATAAAAACCAAATTAGAACTAAAAAAAGGAAATCCTGAAGCGTTTAAGGAGGCATTCAGGGTGCTTTATCCCCGCCTGAAAGGATATTGCAGTCTTTTTGTGTCAGACGATGAAGCGGAAGATATCATTCAGGAGTGTTTCATTGCATTCTGGGAAAAACATGAAAAAATCAATCCGGGAAAGCGAATTGAAAGCCTACTTTTTGTCATGGCAAGAAACAGGTGCCTGAACCATCTGAAAAGTAAAAAATTGAAGACCATCTGCATTGATACAGAAAATGTAAGCATCAATAAACTACAGCATCTCTATCAGCTTGATCTGAATGAAAGGGAGGAGAAGGGCCTTGAAGAACTGCTGTGGGAAACATTAGAGGAGGCCGTGGATAAAATGCCTGCCGGAATGAAAAATGTATTTGTTAAATCAAAACTGGAAGGTAAAAAGCAGGCGGATGTTGCCAAAGAATTGGGCATAAGTATTAAGATGGTTGAGAAGCAAATTGCAAAAGCCAAGGAGCGGATTCGTGACCAGCTGCTAAGAAAGTATCCGCTGATAAGCGTGCTGGTTATCTTTTTGTTGAATCACTTTTCTTGATTTGACATTGTGACGTTGTCAGGTGCTTTGCACGCTGACAAGTCCCAAAATTGGCAGTAAAAGATTGACAGGTCAGGTAAAACACTTTTATTACCGAAGACTAAGATTTTTAGCATTGAAAATGAGGTTTTCCGGCGGTAATTTTCTGAATCAGGTTTATTTGATTATAGGGTTTCCCTGATTATTGCCGATGGATTTATCCGCCGGTTGTAGAGGGATTTCATAATCTT
>CAZVAD010000144.1:0-5540 GCA_964624645.1 uncultured Mariniphaga sp. | reverse complement strand
GTTGATTTTAGCAGATAAAAGTAATAATTTTTGTTCATGTTCTGATTTAAAAAGAGTATTGCCGGTAAAATGACATATTCCTGACAAATAAAAAAAGTGTCTGAAATTATTCCTTGGAAATATAGTATATTTCGCCTTGATTTTAAAAACTGAAAAGATGAAGGCGCTTGTTCTTGATGACTACCATCAACTGAATTACCGTGATTTTCCCGATCCTGAATTTGCCCCCGATGAGGTTTTAATCGGGGTGAAAGCGTGTGGAATTTGCGGGAGCGATATTCACGGAATGGATGGCAGCACCGGAAGGCGTAAACCTCCGCTGATCATGGGACATGAGGCTTCAGGCGTTATTTTGGAAACCGGGAACAAAGTTCCAAACTGGGAGCCGGGCGACCGGGTAACTTTTGACTCCACCGTTTATCCGCTCCATGACTGGTTCACCTTAAAAGGTAAATACAACCTCAGCGACAACCGGCAGGTGCTGGGGGTTTCGCCGGGAGAATACCGCCGCCATGGCGCTTTTGCAGAGAAAATTGCCGTGCCGCATCATATTCTTTACGCCATTCCTGAAAATGTTTCCTTTGAAGAAGCTGCAATGATTGAACCCATTGCAGTGGCTGCCCATGCCATCAACAGGTCGGGACTGAAACCCGGAGACAGTGCAATGGTTGTGGGAACGGGCATGGTCGGTGTATTTATCGTGCAACTGCTGTCGCTGTTTGGTGCCAATCCGGTGATTGCAGTTGACATTGACGAGCAGAAACTCCGGCTTGCAAATCAGTTTGGTGCCAGTTTTTCATTTCAACCGGATGAGGAAAATCTGACAGAGAAAATATTACGGCTGACCAAAAACCGCGGCGCTGACCTCTCCTTTGAAGTGGTCGGCGTTACCGAAACGGTAAAAACCTGCATCGACAATACACGCAAAGGCGGAACTGTGATTTTGGTGGGCAATCTCTCACCACAAATACAATTTCCTCTGCAACAAATTGTTACAAGAGAAGTCACCGTTCATGGAAGTTGTGCCATCAATGGAGAATATGAACTTTGCCTCGATCTTCTGTCTGCCGGTAAGGTGAAAGTAACGCCACTTATTTCCGCGGTTGCACCGCTATCAGAAGGTGCAGCATGGTTTAAACGGCTTTACAATAAGGAACCCGGCTTAAATAAAGTAATTCTTGTACCTTGAAAATTATCATTAAAACCAAATATTTTCAAAAGGCAGGCTATCTCCTGATTGTTTTGATTTTCGCTCTGTCGGGATGTGGGCTGTACAACTCATTCAAGGCAATCCTGAATCCCGACTGGGAAGAGATGAGCAGTTCCATCCCGGGAACACCGCGACTGGAATACCAGCACTCCGTTCCAATCGTTCATCTGTACGGTACCCCTGATGAAATGGGCAGGCAATACGGAACTATTCTGCAAAGTCAACTGCAATTGATTGTACAGACCGCCGAAAAATTCTTCACAAAAAGAAGAATAAAAAAATTTATTGCCATAGCGGATGAATTTGAAGAGATACTCCCTTTGGAAATAAAAGATTTCATTTCGGGCATGGCAGAAACATCAGGGATCAACTACAAATACCTGCTGGCAATAAACACAGTTCCGAGAATTTCGTGCAGTACGCTTGCCGTGTGGGATAGCGCCACCGTTGACCAGAATTTAATCATGGGAAGAAATGCCGACTACAACCTAAAGAAAATCAACGACATATTAGGGATTATCGTTGTAAGACATCCGACAGAAGGCCTGGCTACAGTTTCTTCTTCCTTTCTGGGTCTGGCAGGCACTTTCACCGGCATAAACGAAAAAGGGGTCTGTTTTGGAAATATGCTTGCATACAACGGGCAGGAAGATAAAAAACACAAAGAAGGTTTACCCATTCAGATTCTAATGCAATTGTCGGCAGAAAAAAATTCTTCAGCCCGCGAAATGGCCAATGACCTTGCAACCGGCAAGCATATCATTCCTATAAGTGTAATGTGTGCTGACAAAAATGAAGCGGTGATGGCTGAACTGGGGCAGAACAGTTTTGCATTTCGTGAAGGTTACAAGGGGACACTCGCAGGATCCAATAATTTTTATGCCTCTGGAATGTTCAAAAAAGTCCGTTCAGACAAACAGTTTGCAGCGCTAATGCTCAATTCAAAAAATCATTACGGCAGCTTCACGCTGAACGAAATAAAAAAAGCGATGCATGATGCCAGCATTCCCAACAAAACCCTTCAGTGCGTACTTTTTGAACCGGAAAAAATGCGCATTCATGTGAGTATGAATAAAGTGCCTGCATCAAAGGGCCCATTTATTGAATTTGACATCAATACATTGCTTAAAGAATAGGTTGTTTTCGGTTATTTTCATTAAACCTCCGGTTTTTCATAAAGATAAAAATGTATCTTTGGCGCGATGTTATACCACAAAATATTCAATCATAAAACCTCAAAAGCATGGGTGGTCTTCATTCACGGTGCAGGAGGAAGCAATGTTGTATGGTTCAGGCAACTGCGTGATTTCAAAAAGCATTTCAACGTACTTCTTGTAGATTTGCGCGGTCATGGAAAGTCAAAGTCCCATTATTCCGAGGAGGAGATGTACAGGTTTGATGAAATTGCATTAGATGTTGTAAAAACCATGGATCATTTGAATATCCGCGAAGCACATTTTATCGGAATTTCATTAGGTTGTATTGTAATCCGTGCCATTGACAAGCTTGCCCCCGGCAGGGCGGCATCCATCATTTTGGGAGGCGCCGTGGTGCAATTCAATAAAAAAATAAACGTGTTGGTGACCCTGGCAAAACTGCTCCAGTCTATTTTACCGTATATGTGGCTCTATAAACTGAATGCATGGATTCTGATTCCTTCAAAAACACACGCGCAATCCCGGAAAATTTTTATCCGGGAAGCCATCCGGTTGGGTGAGCAGGAATTCAAGAAATGGCTGCGCATGTCAAACGAAATCAGATATAATCTTAAAGAATTTCTTTTGAAGGAAGCTTCAGCGCCGGTACTCTACCTGATGGGCGAGCACGATCACATGTTTCTGCCCATGGTTTCCGAACTGGTAAAAAAGCACTTTAACTCAAAACTGGAGGTTATCAGCAACAGCGGCCATGTGTGCAATCTGGATCAGCCGGATTTATTCAACCGGCTTTCCATACAATTTATCAAAAGTTTTTCAGGATAAAGGCAACAAAATGCAAATCATCCGGCACATATTCAGCCTGATTGCTCTGTTTTATGTTTCTGTTTTCTCCTGCGCAGCTTTTATGCCTTTTTCTGAAAAGAATAATTTTGCCCACACCGCCCTACCCGCTCTGTTAAACACCTATTCCGGGAAACTATCATCTTCAAAAGATTCTGTTGACCGGCACCGGTTAAGCTTAAGATACCCTGATGAAAAAAAAGGAATTAAACCGTGGATTGCACCGGCCGCACTCATTGCGGGCGGTACTTTTCTTCACTTTTCAACCGAAGTCAAACAGAATGTAAATGATTTTATGAAAAAGAATCTGGCATATCAGGGCAATCTTGACAATTATGCCCAATTCGCACCACTGGCAACCGCATATATTCTCTATTTTTCAGGCATTCACGGAAAAAATAATTTTGGAAACAAAACGGCTATTGCCGTAAAAAGCTTTCTGTTAAACGATTTCATTACCTACCAGCTCAAATACAACATAAACGAACCCCGCCCGAATGAAGGGGCGCACTCCTTTCCTTCCGGACATACCTCCAAAGCCTTTGCTTTTGCCCATTTTCTGCACAGGGAATACGGAGAACTCAGTCCCTGGTACAGCATCGGGGCATACGCAACAGCCACTGCAGTCGGTTATCTGCGGCTTGCAAAAAGTGCACACTGGATTTCCGATGTCATAGCCGGCGCCGGAATCGGTATTCTTTCCACTGAGCTTATCTACCTGACCCACCAATACAAATGGGACAAAGAACACCTGAAAAAAGTGGACATCCTGCCTTTCCGGCTGGGAAACCAAAAAGGAGTTACGCTGGTATATACTTTCTGATACTTTCTACTTCGATATTTTTTCACGATTCGCGAATGATTTGTTACTTTCGCCGGAAAATCAGCATTTATGAAAAATCCGCTTTTTATCTTTTTTCTTCTTCTCCCCTTTTTGGGAACAGCACAACAATTTGAATATCAGGTAATGTTTGAGGGGATTGGCGACAACCGCGAATACGCCAATAGCGGAAAAGCCATGTCGCAAACCATTCTGGGAAGTCGCGGAGCCTTTGAAGCCGGAATCAGAACGGACAATCATCGGATCAGACTGGGACTGAATCAGCTTTTTGAATTTGGCAGCGACATTGATTTTCACAAACCTAAGCTGACCCTTTACTATGAATACACGGATGAACAAAAAGATTTTCTGTTTGGCGCATTCCCGCGGCGCGGACGAATTGATTTTCCACTGGCCATGATGACCGATACGTTGCTCTACTACCGTCCGAATATTGAAGGAATGTTTGGTGAAGTGCGCTGGGCGTGGGGGCACCAAAATGGCTTTGTGGACTGGGTCGGGCGGCAGACCGATCTGGTACGCGAAAACTTCACTGCCGGATTCACAGGTGAAATTTTTCATAAAAATCTTTTTTTCCAAAATTATCTGCTCATGTTTCATGACGCCGGCGCCATGATCCGGTTGCCAAACGATTTTGTCAAGGATTATCTCGGTTTTGCACTTCAGGCAGGGGTGCGTACTTCAACAAGCTCACAGATAAACGGATACATCAAAGCCGGTGTTCTGGAATCGTCCTTCCGTGAACGTAATGAATTCAATGAATTTACCCATGCTTTCAGTGTGTTTGCAGAAGCCAGGGGGCGTTACCGGAATTACGGAATAAAATCCGTATTGCATTCGGGCGACGGGCATCGTTTCAAAAACGGAGACCTTTTCTACCGGGTTAAAAATTACTGGCGCACCGATGTAATCTGGTATTTCATCAACCATGCAAATGTTAAAGGGCACTTCAACCTCTCATTTCATCTGGTGGACGGCAAAAAACTGGATCAACAACAGCAGCTGTCAATCATCTATCTTTTCGGGAAATAAGCTTTTCAGAAAATCGCTTCGCCAAACAGGTCATAATCTTCGGCGCCGGTTATTTTCACTTTATAAAAACTGCCTTTTTTCAGTTCTTCCGAAGAGGAAATGAGCACTTCACCATCCACTTCCGGTGAATCATATTCCGTGCGGCCAATGTAGTAACCATCTTCTTTCCGGTCGATAATCACCGGAAAGACACTTCCGATTTTCTGGCGGTTCAGTCCGGCTGAAATCTGCTGTTGAAGTTCCATAATCTCATCTGCCCGCGCCTGTTTGACCTCTTCAGGGATATCATCCCTGAATTTTCTGGCGGCATAGGTATTTTCTTCATGTGAATAGGTGAACACTCCCAATCGTTCAAACCTGGTGTCGGCAATGAAATTTTTCAATTCCTGAAAATCCGTTTCGGTTTCTCCCGGAAAACCAACTAACATAGTGGTGCGAAGTATCACTCCGGGCACTT
>CAZVAD010000143.1:0-5636 GCA_964624645.1 uncultured Mariniphaga sp. | reverse complement strand
ACTTGCAAAAGTTGAAAAAACCGAAAACGGCCTGATCGTTGAATTCACCGGTTAAAGATTTTTGATATATTTGACGCGTCGTCTTTGCACGGAGCGCTGTTACGAAATCTGCTCTACGCAAAGCCGTCAATCATAAAACACCAATTTTTATTTCATTTATGATTCGATTGATTACAGGAGCAATCATTGTACTTTTAACCGCAAACACCCTGTCGGCACAATACGTAAATACCGACTCCCTGATTTTGATTCCCGGATATCAGGCTCCGGTTACCCTGCACGAATACAACTCTAACCTCACATCTGCACTGATGGAGGAATTTTCAAGCGAAAACTTCTGGAAGAACGAGAGAATTAGCCCGCTTGGACTGATGCTCAGTCAGTTTGAAATCCCTTCCGATGGAAAAGTAATCAGTCGCTTTGGCATCCGCTCCAACAGAATGCACACCGGAACCGACATCAAAATGCCTAAAGGAGATACTATTTATGCTGCTTTTTACGGAACAGTAACCCGTGCAAAATACCACTATGGTTACGGGAATATGGTGGCGCTTGATCACGGGAATAATCTTGAAACAAGCTATTCCCACCTGTCCGGTTTTTTGGTCAAAGTGGGTGAAAATGTTGTGAAAGGACAGCCTGTGGGGTTGGCGGGAAGCACGGGCAGAGCCACCACCAGCCATCTGCATTTTGAAATCAGGGAAGAAAACAAACCCTATGACCCTGAACTGGTTTTTGATTTTGAAAACGGAAAAGTGCGCGAAGAAATCAGAAACATCAGCCATCTGGTGCAACTCCAGCCGGAATCCAAAATGCCGGTTCAGTACGCAAGCCATTCGTCAGGCCAGTCTGATCAAAAATTATACACCGTAAAAAACGGAGATTCATTGTGGAAAATCTCAAAATATTACAGAACATCTGTCAACACGCTTTGTATGCTGAATAATCTGAATGAAAAATCGGTGCTACGTGTGGGGATGGTGCTGAAGCTGCAATGACTTCTTTTAAATTTATAGACACAAGTAGCAAGATTAAAATTAAGAAGAGCTTCATGCTACTATCAATCTTATGTCTATTTATCAAGAGCTTAGAAAGAGAGGGAATTTGACAGAAATTATTTTTTGTTTTCGGAAAATTTATTGCAAAAGGAGTGAAGCAGGCGAATGTCGCCTTCATCAAGAAAGGCAATCCGCTCAAGGAAACGGGGAAATATGGCCGATTGCTCATCAAATCCAGTTTCAATCAGAATAGAACGGACTTTTTGCACCAGCGAATGAAAACTTTCTTCACTTTTGAGTGGCTGGTGTGAAATACTGCTTTCGGTTATTTTGGAAAGCTCCCAGGCATAAAGCATTACAGCCTGTGCCAGATTGAGCGAAGGAAAAACGGTTCTCATGGGAACAACAGTCACCAAATCACAAAGTTTCAGCTCTTCATTTCGCAACCCCGATTCTTCCCGGCCAAAAACAATGGCTGCTTTTTTTACCGTGTTCCCTTTGGATTTAAACAATTCAGGCAGTCTGGACACCGACAGGTAATCATTTTTCACGCTGCGTTTTTTTGCCGATGTGCCCACAATAAAATCAAATCCCTGAACGGCTTCCTGCAATGTGGAAAAAATGCGTGCATTTTCAAGAATTTCTTCAGACGCATGAGCCAGCCAGCGTGCGGAACCACTCAGGTATTCACAGGGATTTACCAGAATGAGGTTTTTGAATCCCATGGTTTTTATGGCACGTGCCGCAGCGCCAATATTTTCTGGAACAGCCGGTTCAACCAATATAAATGTAAAATTCATGGATTTTTTTAACATTCACTGCAATGAATTATAGAATTGAACCAACTCCTTTAATGATTCCACATTGTTCGTTTTTACTTTGTTTTTTTTGATAAAAGCCGCAACTTCATCTTTATGTCTGGAAAAAACTTCCAGTAAATCTTTTGGTTTTGACACGGGTCTGGCGGCCTCTCTGTCAATCCGGATATAATAGGTATCCGGCCTTTTTGAAAATTTAGCAGGTTGCGCATCCTGATATGCAGCAGGCTTTTTGGCTTCTTCAAATTTTACCTGCGGACGGAAATACAACGAAGCTTTTCCTTCTTCAAGAAGGGCAAAATAGCCGCGCCGCGTTTTATTTGATACAAAATAGAAAATATATTCAAATTGATAGTCCCCAAATTCCACTTTTTCAATCACCTCCGGCACGGCTAAAACCATTACCTGCCCGTCATCGGAACGAAATTCAATATCGTCGTTGAAAATATTATAGCGAAGCGAAACGCCCTCATACCGGGTTTTTGACGTGGTATAAACCGAGCCTTCGATGAACTCGTCATTCAGATACGGAGAACCCTGAATGTCAGTTTCCGTGAGCATCGATTTCAAATCGCCCCGGTGCGCCCGGTTCAGGTTCATTAAATCAATGGCGCGTTTGACTTCATACATTGAAGATTGGGGAATCTGACTGAAAACATATCCGGCACACAAAAGAGAGACAAACAAAACAAGCAATAACCGTTTCATTTTTTTGAAATTGTTTTGACGATAAAATTGGCAAAATTTTGCCAATTTCAAAAATCCGTCAAATGTTCGTGTTTGAATCCGAATGCTTTTGCCCGCACAAAATTTTTACGGCTTTGAAAAAATGGATTCGTCAAACTTTTCGTCAAATTTAATTTCCTTGAAAAGGATGGCTGCCTTGCCCATGGGTGAAACAGTCTCCGTTTTGACGGGCATCACAACACCATCAAAATCCTTGTATTCCACGAAATTCTGTTCAACATCAAATTCCTGTCCCTGCGCTTCAATTTTCGCCTTGATTTTTTTGATCAGGAAGCTTTCCGCATCAATATAAATATTTTTGGCGCTCCCGTCTTCTCCGGTAAATTTAATGTTGAATGCCGGCGAGCCGTCAAGATTGACTTTGCCAAGCAGCGTTGCGGTAAAACCTTTTTCCTTGTAGTTAAATAATTCACCGTCGATATTGGCCTGTTGCATTGCCTGCTCCAATTCAGGCCCGGATAATTCCTGCGGCTCGGCGCTGATCCACGGAGCTACCACCCACCCTTTGGCACCATCGAAAGTCTGTATGATTTTCTGCCCCTGCATTTCCATTTCCATCCGGAACTTGTTGGGGCGTTTCATTTTCATATCCATCGGAAGCTCCATACCCATCTGCTGAACAGCAGCTTTGATGTGAAAAGTTTGTTTTTCCATTAGTTTTTCCTGTCCCACTGCCTTAAAGTGCCTGTTCAAAACATCATCAAGTGTCTGGGCATGCAGGGAATAAGCGCTTGCAAAAAGCGCTGTTAAAAACAGAAGAGCTGCTATTTTTTTCATTATAATTCCTTTTAAATATAAAACCTCAAAATAAGTAAAGAATTCTGAGCTATTGTTACATTTGAAAAATTAAAGCCCCTGTTCAGGTAAAATAATTTCTGCTCCGTTTGAAAATTTCATTTAATGAATATCCGCATAAGCTTCTGTTTTTACATTTCTGATTCATTTGACAAACAATTAATTTCTTTTCTGATATAATTTGAAAGATAAACCAAAGCGGAACAAATTTTTCCGACCTTTGTGGAAAAATAGCGCAGATTATGAGCAGAAATTTCAGTAAAGGCAGAGCAGAAGCCCGTCGCACCGGAGCAAAAGGGATAAAAGGAGTAAAAAAAATAAAAGGGAAGCCGGCGCAGGGACGTCCTTCAGCCGGGAAAAAAGTCATTGTTCTCAAAAAAAGAGAACGCCCCTCTTCACAGGCAGATGTGGCTGTTGTTCGCAAAAGGCCACAAAAAAAGGCCGTTGATTCAGAAATGCGCCTGAACAGGTTCATTGCCAATGCCGGCGTCTGCTCGCGCAGGGATGCCGACAAATACATCTCTGCCGGACTGGTTACGGTGAACGGAAAAGTTGTTACCGAACTGGGCGTGAAAGTAAAAACGACTGACGATGTACGCTTCGACGGAAAAAGATTGATTCCAGAAAAAAAGGTTTATCTCGTTTTAAACAAACCTAAGGATTATGTTACAACAACCGACGACCCGTATGCCGAACAGATGGTCATCGACCTGGTGAAAAATGCCTGTCCGGAAAGGATTTATCCCGTGGGGCGGCTCGACAAATCAACAACCGGCGTGCTGCTATTCACCAACGACGGGGAACTGTCCGACAGGCTGACCCATCCAAGCCGCAATGTGAAAAAGATTTATCAGGTTACCCTGGATAAACCGCTCACAAAAAATGACCTGCTGAAAATTGCCGAAGGCATTGAACTGGAAGATGGCTTCATTGCAGCAGATGCAATCAGTTATGTTGAAGGGAATAAGTCGGAAATCGGCCTGGAAATCCATTCCGGGCGAAACCGGATTGTCCGCCGCATTTTTGAACACCTTGGCTACAAGGTGAAAAGACTCGACAGGGTCTTTTTTGCAGGAATTACCAAGAAAAATGTTCCCCGCGGAAAATGGAGATTCCTGTCACAAAAAGAAGTTCAGTTTCTGAAAATGAAATAAGCTGAATTCAGCCCCGAAACTAACTTCCCTTATACGCTTCAATCAGAATTCCGAGAATCATTTTACCGGCTGCGGCAACACTCGTTCCCGGGCCAAACACGGCAACAGCGCCGGCATCATACAAAAACTGGTAGTCCTGCGCCGGGATGACTCCCCCCACAATCACCATGATGTCATCGCGGCCAAGTTTTTTCAGCTCTTCAATAACTGCCGGGACAAGGGTTTTGTGGCCGGCTGCCAGAGAAGAAACGCCCAACACGTGCACGTCGTTCTCCACAGCCTGTTTGGCTGCTTCCTCCGGAGTCTGGAACAGCGGGCCCACGTCAACGTCAAACCCAAGGTCAGCATAGCCGGTGGCAACCACTTTGGCGCCGCGGTCGTGGCCGTCCTGTCCCATTTTTGCCACCATGATGCGCGGCTGGCGGCCTTCCATTTCTGCAAACTTTTTAGCCAGCTCCTGCGCTTCCTGAAATTCCGATTTGTCTTTTGCTTCTGATTTATACACGCCTTCAATAGTTCTGATTACTGCTTTGTATCTTCCTGCAACTTTTTCACATGCATCTGAAATTTCACCAAGTGAAGCCCGTTTTTTTGCGGCTTCAATGGAGAGCTCCAGAAGATTTCCTTCGCCTGTTTCGGCGGCTTTGGTGAGCGCTGCCAGCGCAGCCTGCACTTCGCTTTCATTTCGTCCGGCACGAAGCTTTTGCAACCGTTCAATCTGTGCCTGCCTGACCACTGTATTGTCAATGTCCAGAATATCAATGGGGTCTTCTTTTTCAAGACGATATTTATTCAGCCCCACAATGGTCTGGGAACCGCTGTCAATTTTTCCCTGTGCACGGGCTGCCGCTTCTTCGATACGCATTTTCGGCACACCGGTTTCAATGGCTTTTGCCATTCCGCCAAGTTTTTCCACCTCCTGAATGAGTTCCCAGCCTCTTTGTGCCAGCTCATGGGTGAGCGATTCCACATAATAGGAGCCGGCCCAGGGATCGAGCGAACGGCAGATTTCCGTTTCCAGTTGCAGGTGCAGCTGGGTGTTGCGGGCAATTCGCGCAGAAAAGTCGGTGGGCAGGGCAATCGCCTCATCCAATGCGTTGGTGTGCAGGCTCTGGGTATGTCCC
>CAZVAD010000142.1:0-5652 GCA_964624645.1 uncultured Mariniphaga sp. | reverse complement strand
ACAGAGGACACAGAGAACCATAGAGTTTTAAATTTTCCAACATTTGAACCACATCAAATTAAAAATATTTCAGGAAGTTTCTCCTCAGATATTTTATTCAAAATTAGTCCAAATTTGACCGATTCCGAGAAATCTTTCCGGGTTAATTGACCGGAGTCTCTGTTATCCGAAGAAAAAGTGCTATTTTGCTGTGAATTGGCAGCGCATAAAATTGCAACATAACAGTAATTTTTTTTACTTGCTTTATATTTTTAATCCGGTATTCATTGTGGTAAAATAATCAGAAAAACATGGACAGAAGGTCGTTTATTCAAAAGGCATCAATCGGGACTGCCGGAATGGTTTCGGCAATTCAGATTCCCGCTTTCGCCCGGGAACAGAAGATCAGGACGGGTCTGATCGGAAGCGGATGGTACGGAATGGTGGTTGCCAAAGCTGCGCTCAAAGTCGGCGGGGTAGAGGTGGTTGCGGTTTGTGATGTGGATTCTGAACATCTGCAAAACAGCATCGGTGAACTGGAACAGTTGCAGGGCAGCCGTCCCAAAGGATTCAAAGATTACAGGGAGCTTCTGGAGATGAAAGGTCTGGAAGCGGTCATTATCGGCACGCCACCGCAATGGCACGCCCTGCAGTTTATTGCTGCATGTGAAAAAGGGTTGCATATTTACTGTGAAAAACCGATTGCCTATGATGTGGAGGAGGGCAAAGCGATGGTGAAAGCAGTTGAAAAAGCCGGAAATATTGTGCAGATCGGATTTCAGAGGCGGCAAAGCGCATCGTTTCAAAAGGCAAAGGAATGGATTGAAAACGGAACAACCGGTAAAATTCATCAGGTTGCCGCTCAGATTCACTATAATCCCGGGCAGGAAGATACAGCCATTCAGGAACCGCCGGCTTCGCTGGATTGGGATGCCTGGTGCGGCCCTGCCCCGAAACTTCCCTACCGGCCAAGCATCGGACACAAAGCGTGGCGGCTGGAAAAGGAGTATGGCAACGGCCATTTGGTTGACTGGGGAATTCACCATATTGATATCATCCGGAAAACCATGGGACTGGAAATCCCGGAATCATTTCAGGCAAGTGGCAGTCTGGATATTCTGAAAGGAAGAATCACCACGCCCGACACACTCAACGTAACCATGAAATTCAAGGAGTGCCCGGTTTTCTGGGAGCACAGGCTTTGGGGAACCGGCGGTTTGAATGCACAGTTCAATAACGGCATTTTCTTTTATGGTGAAAAAGCCACGTTGTTTGCTTCCAATGACGGGCTGGTGCTGCAACCGGCGGGAAGAAACCAGCAGCAGCAGGTCATTGATGCCCCGACGCCCGATGTACAGGAAAAACATGTGGCAGATTTTATCCGGGCAGTGAAGGCAAATGATAAAGGATTGCTGAGCTGTACGGTAGAAGATGCCTGGAAATCAACTGCAACCGTTCAGCTTGCAATGATTTCCTACTACACCGGAAACGAAGTGAAATGGGACGCTTCTGCCAAAACAATCCGGGGAAATCCTGAAGCAGAAAAACTGCTTGCCCGAAAATACAGGGAGGGCTACAGCCGTCCTGTTTGATTTAAATATGCAGTAAATTATAAACCAAAAATATCTTAAAAATGAAATTATTGAGTGTTTCGATTCTTCTGTTTTTTTCAATAACGGCCATTGCACAAAAGGGAGAAATCGTACAAAAAAACGCCAAAATTGAAAAAGCGGGAGGCGGCTATGCTTTCACGGAGGGGCCTGCCGAAGCTCCCGACGGGAAGGTCTATTTTACCGATCAGCCCAATGACCGGATTTATGTCTGGAATGAGAAAAAAGGCGTTTCCCTTTGGCTGGAAGGAACCCGCCGCTCCAACGGAATGTATTTCAGCCGTGAAGGCCATTTATACACTTGTGCTGATTTATACAACCAGTTGGGATATTTCGATGAAAACAAAACGTTTCATCTTGTGCACGAAGGTTACGATGGAAAACTGCTTAATGGGCCGAATGATGTTTGGGTTTCTCCCGGTGGGAACATTTATATTACTGATTCCTATTACCATCGCAACTGGTGGAAAGAGGGAAGGGGAGAAGAGCAGGATTTGCGTGGAGTGTATCATCTGAGTCCCGGTGGTGAAATCACACGCGTGATTGATGATTATAAACAACCCAATGGCATAGTCGGAACCCCCGATGGAAAAACGCTCTATGTGGCTGATATCAACGACCGGAAAATCTGGAAATACGATATCCAACCGGATGGTTCGCTGGCAAACAAAACCTTTTTTGCCCCCCACGGCTCCGACGGGATGACCATTGACAAAAAGGGAAATGTTTACCTTACCATGGGAAAAGTCTGGGTTTATTCGCCTGAAGGGGAGTTGATCAAAGAGATTGAAGTGCCCGAAAGTCCTTCGAATATCTGTTTCGGAGGGAAAAAACGGAATATTCTGTTCATTACGGCACGCACATCGGTTTATACATTAAAAATGAACGTTAAAGGAGTAAATTGATATGGTAAAAATTGTTGTTGTCGGTTTTGGTTTTATGGGAATGACCCACACCGGAAGTATATTGAAAAATCCGGCTGCCCGGTTGGTGGCCATAGTGGATAAAGATACAAAAGGCATTTACAAAAAGCTCGAAGAGCAGTCGGGAAACTTTGCCACGGATTCCGTTTCGGCAAAAGACCTGGCAAAAGTGAAAATTTATGACGATTTGCAGAAATGTCTGGAAACAGAAAAACCGGACGCCTGCATCGTTTCGGTGCACACCAGCCTGCATTATGAAATTGCAAAACTTGCGCTGGAATCCGGTGTCAACACATTTGTTGAAAAACCGTTCATCCTTCGTGTGGAGGAAGGCGAAGAGCTGACCCGGCTGGCACGTGAAAAAAACAAAGTTTTAATGGTTGGCCATGTGGTGCGTTTCATGCCTGCCTACACCACGCTGAAAAAGTGGATTGACGAGAAGACTTTCGGTGAACTGGAATTTCTCTCCCTTTCGCGTTTTTCAGGAGTGCCTGCCTGGGGGCAATGGCTTGAAAAGCAGCAGGATTTTGGCTCGTCGGGCGGCGCGCTGTTTGACCTGGTAATTCACGACATTGACTATGCGCAGTGGGTGTGTGGCGCTCCCGGTGAAATCAGCGCACACAATTTTCCGGGCAAACTGAGTGACTATGATTATGTGTCGGCCATCTGGAGTTATCCCGGGAAGAGCCTGAAAGTGAAAGTTGAAGGCGGCAATACTTTTCATACGGAATACCCTTTTCAGGCAAGATTTTCCGCAAGGTTTGAAAAGGCAAGCGTTTATTATTCCTCTGAAAAACCGGAAAATATCATGGTGGCAAAGGATTCTAAAACCACTTTGGTGCCCGCCGGAGATGCCAACGACGGATTTTCGGAGGAGATCAACTACTTCATTTCATGTATTGAATCAGGGAAATTGCCGGTCAAATCAACTCCCGAATCTGCTCTGGAAAGCATAAGGATTTGCCACAGGCATATTTCCTGAACAGGTAAAATTTTTACGGAACGTTAAAAGAGAGGAAATATAAAAACTAAATTTTTTAAACCATGGTAATTATTCATTCTTATGCGTGGGCGGTTTTTCTTGCTTTCATCACGATGCTGTGCTGGGGTTCATGGGGAAACACCCAGAAAATGGCTCAGAAACAGTGGCCTTACCAATTGTTTTACTGGGATTATGCCATCGGAGTTTTGCTTCTGGCGCTTGTGCTGGCATTCACAGCCGGAAGCATTGGCACCGAGGGGCGCAGTTTCCTTGCCGATTTATCACAGGCTGACCTGAAATCCCTGCTTGCCGCTTTCACCGGCGGTGTGGTGTTTAATCTTGCCAATATCCTGCTGGTGGCAGCCATTGCCATTGCCGGAATGTCGGTTGCTTTTCCGATTGGCATCGGGCTGGCATTAGTTTTAGGGGTGCTGATTAACTATATGGCCACTCCGCTGGGCAATCCGTTTATTCTGTTCACCGGTGTGGCGCTGGTTACTGTTGCCATTGTTCTGGATGCGGTGGCTTACCGCAGAATGTCCGGCGGTTCGTCGTCAATTTCCGGGAAGGGAATCATTATTTCACTGATAGCCGGTATTCTGATGAGCTTTTTCTACCGGTTTGTGGCAGCATCCATGGCCGTTGATTTTGTCCGTCCCGAAGCGGGAAAACTGACACCCTACACCGCATCGGTAGTTTTTGCCGTCGGATTGCTGGTTTCCAACTTCGTTTGGAATTCTATATTTATGTATCGTCCCATTGACGGGGAAAAGGCAACTTACAGGGATTACTTTGCAAAAGGGGACACCAAACTGCATCTGGTGGGTATCCTTGGCGGTGCAATCTGGAGTCTGGGCATGACGCTCAATATCATCGCCGCAGAACAGGCAGGATTTGCCATTTCCTATGGACTGGGGCAGGGAGCCACACTGATAGCAGCGCTCTGGGGCGTGTTCATCTGGAAGGAATTCAAGGGGGCAAAAGGTGTAACCGGCTTGCTGACCGCGATGTTTCTCTTCTTTGTTGTGGGACTTGCACTGATAATTGCTGCAAGATTATTCTGAAAATATGAAACAAAAAATTGTTGTTGTCGGCAGTTCCAATACGGATATGGTGGTGAAGGTGCCCCGTATTCCTGCGCCGGGTGAAACCATCTTAGGTTCTGATTTTATGGTGATTCCCGGAGGGAAAGGTGCCAATCAGGCGGTGGCTGCTGCAAGAGCAGGCGCCGATGTTACATTTATCGCCTGCGTGGCGGATGATTCTTTTGGGAAGCAATCGCTCGAAAATTACCAAAAGGAAGGAATTGACACTTCGTGTATCAAAGTGCAGCCCGGGATCCATTCTGGTATTGCGCTGATCAATGTGGCCGAAGACGGCGAAAACAGCATTGCCGTTGCGCCGGGCGCCAACAGCCGGCTTTTGCCCGAAGATATCCGGCGTTTTGAAAAAGCTTTCGACGGTGCAAAAATGGTGCTGGCACAACTGGAGATCCCGATGGACACCGTGGAGACGCTTGCTGAGCTGGCTCATTCCAAAGGAATTCCTTTCATACTGAACCCTGCTCCGGGCGTTGCAATTTCTGAACGATTCCTGAAAAAGGTTTCAATCATCACCCCCAACGAAACCGAGGCGGCAATTTTGTCATCTATGGATGTTTTTGCAGAAAATGATGTTCCGGGAATGGCCCGGAAAATCTTTGAAAGCGGATGTGAGACGGTCATCATCACCTTAGGCAAAAAAGGGGTTTACATAAAATCATCTGCCTATGAAGGATTGCTTCCGGGATATCGGGTTGATGTTGTGGATACTACCGCAGCCGGAGACGTGTTTAACGGCTCTTTGGCGGCAGCGCTTGCCGGGGGAATGGAAATTTCCGAAGCTGTCGATTTTGCCCAGCGGGCAGCGGCAATTTCGGTAACGCGGATGGGCGCACAACCTTCGGCGCCGACGTTAGAGGAAATCCGGCAGTTTCAAACCAAATGAATTAAAACTCTGTGTTTCTCTGTGTTCTCTGTGGTGAGAAAAAGAGTTTTACCACGGAGAGCACGGAGTTTCACAGAGAAAAATGTAAGTAGTAATAAGATATAAAATTGAACAATAAAAACTCTGTGTTTCTCTGTGTACTCTGTGGTGAGAAAAAGACTTTACCACGGAG
>CAZVAD010000141.1:0-5833 GCA_964624645.1 uncultured Mariniphaga sp. | reverse complement strand
GTTTTTCCAGTTTTTTAACAAATAAATTCATCGCTAAAATTTCCGAATTTGAAAACTATCGCTTATATTTATGGAATTCTGAAGATGAATTGGTTATGGTTAAATTATTTAAAATTAGATGATTATGAAAAAGAGTGGTGAAAAGTTTAAAACAATGATTGCTGTGTTTTTTCTGCTGTTTGTTATTGCATGCAGTGCACCCGAGGCAGAAAAGCCGGAAGCGCCCAAAGCGCGTATTGCGGTGCTGGTGGCTGAGGGATTCCACGACGGGGAAGCTTTTATGCCTATGGCTTACCTGACAAATAACGGGTATGGAATCACTGTAATCGGTCCGGCGCGTGGTGTTGCAAAGGCCTATAACAGCGATTTTACCATCAATATTGAAAAAGCGGTTTCGGAAGTTTCTGCGGGTGATTTTGATGCGCTGATATTGCCCGGAGGTCGCGGTCCGGCAGTGCTCCGGGAGAGTAGCGAAGTGCTGGACTTTGTCAGGGCTTTCTGGGATTCAGGCAAGGTTACCGCTGCCATTTGCCACGGGCCTCAGGTGCTAATCTCCGCCGGCGTACTGGATGGCGCAACATCAACCGGGACGGGAGGAATTCAGGAAGAACTCGAAGCTGCCGGGGTGAAATTCCTCGACCAGCCTGTGGTCATTGACAAAAATCTGATCACTTCAAGGATGCCACAGGACTTGCATGTTTTTTCAACGAATATTGTCGAAGCGCTGAAAAAGCAGATGAATTGAAGCAGGGCAGGGGGCTTCTGCAAATTTGCATCAATCCGGTAAATTTGCCGGAATGGCCAAGTGTGGCAATAATTGTGTATTTTTGCAGCCGGTTCTTTGAAACAGAATGCCTGTTTCTATCGGGGCTGATTGGTTTTGACAGCGGGTAGAAGAGGCAGGTAAGCATGCAGGGTTTTGATTGTTGACCCTTTAAAATAATGGTCAAAATTTTAATTGGCGAATATAACTACGCTCTTGCTGCGTAACCGAATCACAGTAGGTTAGCGCTTAATTCCGGTGCAAGGCGCCGGAACAAGACATCGCCCGGGTGCTGTTACCACGAAGCGGCCCGGTCAGGCGGTGCAGGAATATCGGGGTTAGCCGGAACTTTGCTCCGCAGTTCCGGTGAAAATTCAGGAGATAAGGCGCCGGTCAGGTGGCTCTGAGCCAGCCGGTTCACGAAAATCAAATCGGGGATAAGCATGTAGAAAGCCTGTAGCTTCCTCGTTTGGACGCGGGTTCGACTCCCGCCAGCTCCACTTCTTAGAAAGTCATTGTTTAATGAATTTACTGCTTTTGCAGGTCTCGCAGTTTTTGAATTTCACAAAGTAATATCCGGGAGGGAAATGAGCGGTTTTAATAATGCTTTGCTCCATCAGGACTCCCTTATAAATTGCTTGTCCCAAAACATTCAGGATTTCAAAATTCAGTTTCTCCCTGTTTCCCTTTAATTCAAGGGTCAGCTCATCTTCTACCGGATTCGGAAATATTTTTACGCTTTTTTCAGAATTTGCAAAAGAATCGGCGCCCGTCAGTACAACATGAATTGTGTTCGACTGCCCGGAGCGACATCCGGCCAGGGAAACAACGACGTAATAATCGCCGCTTTTTGATACGCTGAATTCATCGCCGGTTGCTTCTGCAATTAAGTTGTCCTGAAAATACCACTGATTTCCTGAATTGAAGTCAGAGTACAAGGTATTGTCAATCAATGAGATTTCAGGTGTGCCCGGAATTTCATTCACTGTGACGGCCATTGTGGATTCTTCCCCATTTCCACAGGGATTTGATGCTCTCACGGTAATGTTTCCCGATGTTGCGTTTGCTCCAAAATTGACGCTGATGCTGTTTGTTGCGCTTGCTCCGGTGGCTCCGGGCGGTAAAGTCCAGCTATACGATTCGGTATTTTCAATTTCAGGAACGGAGTAAATCACTGCGCTTTCTCCGGCGCAAACCACCGGTTCTCCGATAATTGCAGCCGGTGATTCGGGTAACGTATTAACCGTAACTTCCTTTGAAACTGCGGCGCTGCTTCCACACGCATTCACTGCTTTCACCGAAATTTTTCCCGATGTTGCGTTTGCTCCAAAATTGACGCTGATGCTGTTTGTTGCGCTCGATCCGGTGGCTCCTGACGGTAAAGTCCAGTTATACGATTCGGCATTTTCAATTTCAGGAACGGAGTAAATCACTGAATACTCTCCGGAGCAAACCACCGTTTCCCCGGTGATTGCAGCCGGTGGTTCGGGTAACGTGTTAACCGTGATTCCCTTTGAAACTGCGGCGCTGCTTCCACACGCATTCGCTGCTTTCACCGAAATATTTCCCGATGTTGCGTTTGCTCCAAAATTGACGCTGATGCTGTTTGTTGTACTTGCTCCGGTAGCTCCTGACGGTAAAGTCCAGTTATACGATTCGGCATTTTCAATTTCAGGAACAGAGTAAATCACTACGCTTTCTTCGGCGCAAACTACCTGCTCCCCAATTATGGCACCCGGTTTTTTGGGCAGGGAACTCACAGTAATTGTTTTTGCTACAGAAGCTCCACTGCCCGTTGAATTTGAGCCTTTCACGGAAATACTTCCGGTTTTTGCATTCGCTCCAAAGTTGACACGGATGCTGTTTGTTGTACTTGCTCCGGTGGCTCCGGTCGGTAAAGTCCAGAGGTATGATGTTGCATTCTCTATTTCGGGAATGGAGTAAGTTACAACGCTTTGCCCGGCACAGACATTGGATTGACCTGCTATGGCTCCGGGTTTTCCGGGCAATGAATTTACAATGATTGCTTTTGAAACAGCGCTGCTGTTTCCGCATCCATTTGATGCCTTTACAGAGATATTCCCTGATTTTGCATTTGCTCCGAAGTTGACGCTGATGCTGCTTGTTGTGCTTGTTCCGGTAGCTCCGGGCGGCAAAGTCCAGCTATACGATTCGGCATTTTCTGTTTCCGGCACGGAGTAGATGACCGGACTTTGTCCTGCATTGACATTTGAATCTCCGCTTATTGTTCCCGGTTTTTGCGGCAGGGCGCTTACCATAATGGCTTTTGAAGCGGAAGCTCCGCTGCTGCATGCATTTGATCCTCTGACAGTAATATTTCCCGATGTGGCATCTGCCCCAAAATTGACGTTGATACTGTTTGTTGCGCTTGAGCCGATTGCTCCGGGCGGCAAAGTCCAGGTATAACTGGTGGCGTTTTCAATTTTTGGAACAGAATAGGTTACGGTGTTCTGGCCTGTGCATACCATTGAACTTCCACTGATTGGTTCTGCATTACCCACACTGGCCAAAACAGGTAAAATTATGGTTTTGAAATGTCGGCTTGAATAATTCAGGCTTTTTTCAATAATATATTCCCCGCACTCAATATTTGTACTGTTGATATCCCTGAAGCTTTTTGCCGCAATGCCATAATGCATCAGATCTGCTGCATCGTTTACATGCCCTATCAGGTGGGCATGACCAAGTTCGTGTAGCAAAACGGTTTCAAAATCATATTGTGACGAAAGAATATTTTCTCTGTCATAACACCAGTTTCTTTTGTCTGAAAGTACTATGTCGGCTTCTTTTAAAACCCATTCTGTGTTTTCAGAATTTGAGGAAAATGACTGAAAAAATGTGGTGGTTACCCCCAATCCGTTGCCGGCATCGCCAAAAGAGATGGTACAAACCCCGTCCATTCCGGATGTTGCATTTGTGGTTTCACCAACCTGCCAGGGAACCTGCGTGGAGCAAACCCATTGATTGACAGCTCGCTTTGCCGCATCTTCCGCCTGAGCATTTGAAGTTATGTTTGTGTTTATTCGCCAGGTGTAACCGCCATTCTGATTCGTATTTATCAAAAAAACGGGATCGTTTTTGCTGTCAAGGCACGCATATCTGATGGTGAGCTTTTGCGGACTTACTGCATATTCTTCTCCGATTTTTACCCGGACATTCCCGGTGCCTGCCCGGGAAGGGATAATCACCTGAATCAGGGTGTCTGACCATAATCTGATTTCAAATCCGCTGTTTGTAAATATGCTGCCCGGACTATCCGCGTTGACAAACCAAACCTCGCCGGATTGTTGGGTTTCGCCAAAACCGCTTCCATAAATACTTAATAACGATTTGGTTCCGGCAGTTGAAACGGCAGGGGATAGCTCTTCAATACTGTGTGTTGCCCGGGCGCTTTTGAGGTTCAGTTTATCCGCATCATCAATGTTTTTATTTCGGGATTCAAGCAATTCGATAAAAAAATTACTGATTTTCTCATCATCGGCAGACAATGATTGCAAATCCACATTCAGGTTCTCTCTGAATTCAATAAACCCTCCGTTGCCGTTAGACACCGTGAATTTTCCCTGAATGTCATTTATCTCATTGTCCTCCCTGAGGTTTTTTAGAATAAAAAAACCGGTATTTCCTGTTTCAAGTGTAATGGAAGTGCTTACCTTTTGCCAGATGTCGTCAAGGATTCCCCCTTTGTCAATGATGTCAAGTTCATTTGTGTCAGCGCCTTTCAACGTTTGAAATACAGTTAGTTTATAGGATGTGTAAATATTCCGGCGGGAATTATCCCAAAATGTATGCGACGCTTCCACTTTCCCAAAAATAATCCTGTCAGACTGTTCAACGCTCGCTCTGATTTGAGCCGGATCAATAATTTGTGCATTGCCTCCAATTGCAATAAAAAAAATGCATAATAGAAGTAGAAACCTGTTCATGGGGGATTGTTTAATGTTTGTGGTTTCAAAGATGACAAAAAATTAACAAAACTCCAATGTTAAGATTATTTTGAAAGAATTTTTTCTGTAAAAACAGAAAAGCCTGAGGATGAAAGGTCAATTTTTATGGGAATTTGGTACGTTATGTAACTCCTGTGTTCCCCTGATAACCTGTTTCAAATTGCAGGTTAACCGGACAAAAGGACTTTTTTTGCAGTGTTCTTTAAAAATTTGTTTGATTTGCAGGAATTTAACCGGAATGAACAGGTTTTATTTGCTTTGTGAGAAAAAGTATTAATTTTGCGGCGTTTTAAAAATAGCAATCTCTTTTCCGCTGTCAGGCGGAATACATTGCCAACATTAATTAAATATTTTCAGAGATGGATTTAATAAAAATTGCAGAAAACGAGTTCAGGGTTGAAAAAGAGCACCCGAATTTCTCTGCCGGAGATTCCGTAACTGTCAGTTATCTGATACGTGAAGGGAACAAGGAGCGTGTCCAGAATTTTCGCGGCGTAGTGCTTCAGATCAGAGGAACGGGAAATACCAAAATGTTTACCGTCCGGAAGATGTCCGGGAATATCGGCGTTGAAAGGATTTTTCCGCTCTACTCACCATTTATCGATAAGATTGAAGTGAACAAGAGAGGGAAAGTGCGCCGGAAAAGATTATTTTATTTGCGTGGCCGTACCGGTAAGAAAGCACGTATCAAGGAAAGAAGATTTTAAGCGACAAAAAATTTCATACAAAAGATTTTTGATTGAAGGCAGCAGGGAAGTATCCTTGCTGCCTTTTTTCATGGAGCAAACTCCGTTTTGCTCTGATTATGAATCTCCCTTGTGTACCTTATGTTTTACTCTTGCCCAAACACAAAGAGTTTTAGTGAACCTTGGTGCCTTGGTGTCTTTGTGGCAAAAAGGTTATTTGAAATTATAAAATCATAGATTGCCACTAAGTCTCTAAGACACAAAGCAACACAAAGAATTTTAGTGAACCCTGGTGCCTTAGTATCTTTGTGGTAAAAGAGTTATTTGAAATTATGAAATCATAGATTGCCACGAAGTTTCTAAGACACAAAGCAACACAAAGCGTTTTAGTGAACCTTGGTGTCTTGGTGTCTTTG
>CAZVAD010000140.1:0-5960 GCA_964624645.1 uncultured Mariniphaga sp. | reverse complement strand
GCCCGGTAGGAAGGCTGTTGTTTTTGCTCCCACCGGATGAATCCGGTGGCAATTGTTCCCGGGATTGACAATAGTTTCTCTTCTCATAGGAAATGAGGTAATAAGGTCAGCTAAGACATTTTTACTGTCGGTTACTAAGGTTTAGTGTTGAAAATAAAGTTTGCTTTTGCAATTAACTGGTTTTAGGCTTATGAAAACCTTATTTGTTTTCTTAACCTCAGTAACATGCTGTAAACAAATAGACCAAAACCTTATAACCTTATGGCAAATTAAACCTTGAAGGTTTTGAAAACCTTCAAGGTTTGAAGGAAAATAATCGTTTGAACCGAAATACTTCGGCAGGCTCAGTACAGGTTTATATGATTTATCTGATTTCCCAGATTATTACCGACACACAACCCTGAAAGGGTTAAATATGGATAACCGCCGGTGAAACCGGTGGTGCCAGGGCACACGCAGTCCCCCAACCCCGTAGGAGTTGAATAAATAAAGCAATCTATTCTTAACCTGTCAACGTCGATAGACTTGACAGCGTTATTAACCACAAACAACCCCACCCCGAAAGCTTTCGGGAGGGTTGAATATGGGGTATAACCATTGGGGCTAAAGCCCGGCAAAAAGGCTGTTGATTTGCCCCCACCGGATGAATCCGGTGGCAATTGTTCCCGGGATTGACAATAGTTTTTCTTCTCATAGGAAATGAGGTAATAAGGTCAGCTAAGACATTTTTACTGTCGGTTACTAAGGTTTAGTGTTGAAAATAAAGTTTGCTTTTGCAATTAACTGGTTTTAGGCTTATGAAAACCTTATTTGTTTTCTTAACCTCAGTAACATGCTGTAAACAAATAGACCAAAACCTTATAACCTTATTGAATTTGCTGTAATCGTCTAATTTACGCTTGCCTGCCTGCCGCTGGTAGGCCTACCGGCAGGCAGGCTGACAGGTCGGGAGGGTCAGGGGGATTGGAAATAGTATTTCTGTTGTAAAAGATTGGCTGATGAACACGAAATTAAACCTTCAAGGTTTAACTATATTAAAGGTGCGTAGCGCCGTACCCTTTGTTACTTTCCAACAAAAAGCCTCTTCCCTGATTCATTCAGAGAAGAGGCTTTTTGCTTTTTATAAACAGCTTTCTGAAATCGCCTATCCCAGGTATGATTTCAGCAGTTTACTCTTGGAAGTATGCCTCAATCTGCGGATGGCTTTTTCCTTGATCTGACGGACGCGCTCACGGGTCAGTCCGAAACGTTCACCAATCTCTTCAAGGGTCATCTCCTGGCAGCCAATGCCAAAAAACAGCTTAATAATATCGGCTTCCCTTTCGGTGAGCGTAGCCAGCGCCCGGTTAATTTCACGTGAAAGTGATTCCTGAATAAGAATTCTGTCGGCATTCGGAGAATCGTCGTTGACCAGCACATCCAGAAGACTGTTATCTTCCCCGTCCACAAACGGCGCATCCACGGAAACATGCCGTCCGGAAACCCTGAGAGTATCCGTAATCTTATCGGGTGCAAGCTCCAGCGAATCGGCCAGTTCCTCCGGCGACGGCTTGCGCTCATGCTCCTGCTCAAACTTTGAAAATGCCTTGTTGATCTTATTCAGTGAACCCACCTGATTCAGGGGTAGTCTCACAATTCGTGACTGCTCGGCAAGGGCCTGCAAAATGGACTGACGAATCCACCAAACAGCATAGGAAATGAACTTAAACCCGCGGGTTTCGTCAAATTTCTCCGCTGCCTTAATCAATCCCAGATTTCCTTCATTAATCAAATCAGGCAGACTAAGCCCCTGATTCTGGTACTGTTTGGCCACAGAAACCACAAAACGAAGGTTTGCCCTTGTTAATTTTTCCAAAGCTGCATGATCACCCTTCTTAATGCGCTGGGCAAGTTCAACTTCTTCCTCTACAGTGATAAGTTCCTCTTTTCCAATCTCCTGCAAATACTTATCCAACGAGGCACTCTCCCTGTTGGTGATAGACTTTGTAATCTTAAGCTGTCTCATATATATTTTCTTTCAAAAAAAATGCAAAATTAGTAAATAATACTATGTCGTTAAATATAAAATCCTTTATCAAAATTTATTAATTGTTTCTTAAGAGTGATTGATTTTCAATAATTAATCAACTCCAAAAACAAAATATGCCAATTCCCCGTTCGGATAAATTCCTTCAACCAGAACACCGCCTCTGGCATTGCCGATTTCTCTCTTAAAGTCATTTATCTCATAAATGGGCTTTTTGTTCACGTGCGTGATGATAAAACCTTTTGTCAAACCGGCATCTTTTAGCTTACCTTGCTTTATATCAGTTACCTTTATGCCAAATTCTATATTCAGTTTTTCTTTGTCATCACTGCTTACGGCTTCAAAACCGGCGCCCAAAACCGAAACATTGTCGCGGACAATTTGGGTGTCGCCATGTTTATTACGTAAAGTAACCGTAATTTGTTTCCTGTCGCCGTTTCTTTTTATACCTATTTTCACATCATCCCCTGGCCGGAAGCGGCTCACTTTTTCCTGCAGCTCAGCTGCGGAGTTCACCCGGTCACCGCCAACGCTCATAATAACATCTCCCACTTTAATGCCTGCCTGTTTTGCGGCGCCATTATCCGTAACAGCGGCAACATACACGCCTTCCACCTTTTCCAGCCCTAATTCCTTGGCTTTTGGGGCATCAACATCCATGATGTTTACGCCTAAGAGCGCACGCTGAACCTCGCCAAACTCCTTCAGGTCTTCAACCACCTTTTTCACAATCGAAACCGGAACTGCAAATGAATATCCGGCATAGGAGCCTGTTTGTGAAGCGATGGCCGTATTGATCCCGACTAAATTCCCCTGCTGGTTCACCAAAGCGCCCCCGCTGTTTCCGGGATTGACTGCCGCATCGGTCTGAATAAAAGACTCAATAGAATACTGGTCTTCATTTATTCCGAGGTTTCTTGCCCTTGCACTCACAATTCCGGCAGTTACAGTCGAAGTAAGGTTAAACGGATTTCCAACCGCCAGAACCCACTCCCCGAGTTTCAGGGCATCGGAATCACCATACGTGAGGTAAGGCAGCCCGTCTGCATCAATCTTCAGCAAAGCCAGGTCTGTGGAAGGATCGGCGCCAACCAACCTTGCTTCATACTCGTGTTTACTGTTCAAAATCACCTTAATATTCTGGGCTCTTTCAATCACATGATTGTTGGTAACAATAAAACCATCGTCCGACAGGATCACACCTGAGCCAAACCCTCTGGCAATCTGGGGTTCCTGCCTGCGAAGTCCAAAAAACTCATCGAAAAACGGATTTCCGCTTGACCAGCCCCCACCCCGGACCGACTGTGTGGCAATGTGCACTACTGCATGAATGGAGTTTTCGGCGGCAAAAGTCAAATCGGGCAACTGCTGCTGACTGTTAGCCGGCAAATTCACAAAACTGACCGGACTTCGTTCGGTGATGGTTACAACTTCCTGCTTGTTGAAAAAGGAGCTGTAAATCCATACTGCCAAAAATGCGCCGGCTAAAGCTAATAAAAACGTAAGCGAATATTTTTTAGTATCTTTCATTATAATACATTTTGGTTTCGTAAAACGGAGAATACAAGCAAAAAATTTGCCATTGTGCCTGAATGGAGAGAACTAATCATTTCATTTTGGATATTTTAACAACTCAATGCCAATTTTGTTAAAAAGTGGTGGTTTTTTGCCATTGAACTGAAACAATGTCAGAAATCCTGTTTGTCCGGGACAATAAACCAAGAGGAACCGGACTGCTCCGCCGGCTTATATTCCTCAATATATTTCAGGGCTTCCTCCGAATTATCCGCAATGAAGTATAATGTTCTGTAAGCAGCTTTGGCAAACTTCTCTGCATAGCCATATTCAAACTGGCTGAACAGGTGTTTGAAAAAATTCCCCGTATTGATAAACACTATGGGTTTTGCATGGTATGCCAACTGTTTGAGGGTTATCACCTCAAGAATCTCCTCAAGCGTTCCGAATCCGCCGGGGAGCGCAATGAACGCATCTGAGATTTCGCGCATTCTGGCTTTGCGCTCCATCATGCTTTCAACACTTACCACCTCATGCGAACTGGATGAAGCCAGTGAACGCCGGATCATACGTTCGGGAATTATTCCAATCGTCCGTCCGCCTGCCCGCGAAGCAGAAACCGTAACGGCTTCCATAAGTCCCAGGTTTGCACCGCCGTTCACCAGGGTGTGTCCCTGTCCGGCGATTAACCTTCCCAACTTTTCCGCTTCATCAAAAAATAAATCCCTTATTCCGTTACTGGAAGAAGAAAATACACAAATGTTCATAATTAAAAAATTGAAGCCCGGGTATCAGTCAGGAATCATTCCCTGAGACGAAATGACATGTTTTATTTATGCGTCAATTCTGGCGTACGTTGCGTTTTCCTCAATAAATTTCCTGCGCGGCGGAACATCGTCACCCATCAGCATGGAGAAAATATGATCGGCTTCAGCCGCATTATCAATTGTAACCTGATTGAGCGTTCGTGTTTCGGGATTCATCGTTGTCTCCCAAAGCTGCTCCGCATTCATCTCCCCCAACCCTTTGTAGCGCTGCGTATGCACACTGCTCTCATTGCCCTCTGCCCATTCATCAATAATCATGCGGCGCTGCTGCTCGCTCCAGGCATAGGATTCTCTTTTTCCTTTTTTCAGCAGATAGAGCGGAGGCGCTGCAAGATAAAGGTATCCGGATTTAATCAGATCCTGCATATACCTGAAAAAGAATGTCATGATCAGTGTGGCAATATGACTTCCGTCAACATCGGCGTCGGTCATAATGATGATTTTGTGGTACCTGAGTTTTTCCATGTTCAGCGCTTTGGAATCTTCTTCGGTGCCGATGGTAACCCCCAGGGCAGTGAATATATTTTTAATTTCATCACTTTCAAACACCTTATGCTGCATGGCTTTTTCCACGTTCAGGATTTTTCCGCGCAACGGCAAAATTGCCTGAAAACGGCGGTCCCTGCCCTGTTTGGCGGTTCCTCCGGCTGAATCCCCTTCCACAAGGAAAATTTCGGTCTGCGCCGGATCCCTTTCAGAGCAATCGCTCAGTTTACCGGGTAGCCCGCCGCCTGTAAGCGCATTTTTCCGCTGCACCATTTCCCGTGCCTTGCGCGCCGCATGTCTGGCCTGTGCAGCCAAAACGACCTTATTTACAATAGCTTTGGCCGATCTCGGGTTTTCCTCAAGGTAAATGGAAAGAGCTTCGCTCACCGCCTGATCAACGGCAAGGCTCACATCGGAGTTCCCAAGTTTTGTTTTGGTTTGCCCTTCAAACTGAGGTTCGGCAACCTTGATGGAAATGACAACCGTAAGCCCTTCGCGGAAATCATCGCCGCTGATGTCAAATTTCAGTTTGGAAAGCATTCCCGACTGGTCGGCATAGCTTTTCAATGTGCGGGTCAGGCCCCGGCGAAAGCCGGTAAGATGCGTACCGCCTTCTATCGTATTGATATTATTCACATAGGAATGAATATTCTCTGAAAAAGCGGTGTTGTATTGCATGGCAATCTCCACCGGAATATTATTTTTTTCAGTAACAATATGAATAACTTCCGAGGTCAGCTTAACTCTTGTATCGTCAAGATATTCAACAAATTCCTTTAGTCCTTCCTGGGATAAGAAGGTTTCGGACTTGTACTCCCCCTGTTCATCCATATGGCGCTCATCGGTAATGGCCAGCCGTATTCCGGCGTTCAGGAAAGCCAATTCACGAAGTCTTGCAGCAAGGATTTCATATTTATAAACCGTTGTCTGGAAAATGGTGTCGTCGGGTTTAAATGTCACATAAGTTCCGGTGATATCGGTATCGCCGACTACTTTTGCCACGTCAAGCGGTTTCCCAATGGAATATTCCTGCACCCATATTTTTCCCTCACGGTGAATTTCAGCTTTCAGATAGGAAGATAAGGCATTCACACAGGAAACACCCA
>CAZVAD010000139.1:0-5972 GCA_964624645.1 uncultured Mariniphaga sp. | reverse complement strand
ACCAAAACTATATTGGCATCCATATTTTATTTTTTTCGTTGTTTTTTATAAAGTTCACGCGGACTGACGGGTAGTTCGGGCAGAATTTTTTCAATCTCCTCCAGATAATCTATGGCACGGAGCAATTTGATGAATGATGTCAGGGTGATACCAGTTGATGAACCATTTTCAAAAGAACTGATAGTGAAAACACTTAGTCCTGATTTTTCTGCCACCTCTTTTTGAGTAAGCTTCATCCGGGTACGGTACTTTTTATATTGTTTCCCCAATTTGCGGATAATTTCACTACCCGTTTTTTCGTATATTTCGTTATACATAAATTGTTTTATTGCAAATATAGATAAATCTATATTTTAATCCAAATGTATTGAAATTTATTGATATATCTATAGCAATAAGCTTGGATAGTTTCAGGAAATAAATTGAGGTTTGATTTGTTTTTGCTTGAAGTGGAAATGAAATTTCTATCTGTCTTACGCATGATATAAAATCATTGCTGCAAAGGAGTTGTCAGGCAGGAAGTATATTTTCACTTTAAAAAGCTTAATTTTGCCGGCTATTTATTCTGCTGATGAAAAATAAAGAGATACTTGCCTATTTGACAGCGCTTGGGGCAGCTTTTTTCTGGGGTTTCTCCTTTGTGTGGTTCAAAATTGCAAACTTGGCGTATAAGCCGATTTCCATAATTTTTATCCGTCTGATCATTTCGTCGGCACTGGTGCTGATTATTGCCCGGCTGCTGAAACGGCTGCAGCGGCTTTCTCCCGGTGATTTCAAACTGTTTCTTCTGCTTGCCTTTTTTGAGCCTTTTCTCTATTTTATGGGTGAAAGCCACGGGCTGGTTTACGTCTCTTCCACTGTTGCCGCGGTGATTGTGGCCACCATTCCTCTTTTGTCGCCTATTGCGGCGTGGTATTTTTTCCGCGAAAAAGTAACCTGGAAAAATATTTCCGGATTTGCGCTTTCATTTGTCGGGGTGGCGCTGGTAGTGCTCAACGGCTCGTTTCGTTTTGATGCATCGCCGGTTGGGGTGGCACTTGAGTTTCTTGCGGTTTTTTCTGCCATTGCCTATTCCGTTGTGCTCCGGAAAGTGGTTTTCCGGTATAACACTTTCACGATCATTGCCTACCAGAATCTCATTGGTATCTTCCTCTTTTTGCCTTTTTGGCTGGTCATTGATTTGAATGATTTTCTTTCCACTCCGTTTCATCCGCAGGCGTTCCGGGCAATTCTCTTATTAGCCGTTTTTGCCTCCACGCTGGCATTCATGTTTTTCACACAAAGTATTCGCCGCATCGGAGTGAACCGCACCAATACTTTCGTAAACCTCATTCCGGTTTTTGTGGCCGTTCTCTCCTTTTTTATCCTGAATGAGGAACTTGGGTTTCAAAAAATCATCGGGATTTTGGTCGTCATTGCCGGCTTGTTTCTTGCCCAGACTAAAAGGAAGAAAACCGGAAAACAGAAAACAGCCGGGGTGCAACCTGCCTCATAACCCTGAAGGAGGAGAAGGATAAAACCGGGAAGCGCTGAGATTCCTGAAATGATGCCTGTTTTTTAGAAAGATGAGGCGTGAAAAAATCAAACATACGTTTGGAATCTTTTGGATTTTCTTTTGGAAACAGCATTGTGCAATCAGCAATTTGATAGTTTATTAAAAAGAATGCTTTTCAGCAGTTGCCGCAGGAGCTTAATTGTGAATAAAGTTTTGAAGTTTACACTTGCAATAACAATAACCTAACACTATCCATTCGTTAATTTATTGACATTCATCTTGTTGTAGGTCTGGTTGCTGAAAGTCAATGGCTTACTGAAATAACAAAAAAAATTAAAAAATAATCCCCTCATTTCTAAACCAATATACTATTATTGAGAAAATCAATGGTAAAAGAATTTTTTTATTCACAATTTTTTTGCAATTTTTGCTCTTGGGAATTAGAAGAATTTTGTCGAACAATAAAAATCGATTATAAATTAAATGGATAACAAACATCAAACTGCATGGGAGAACTGTCTTGAAGTAATTCGCGATAATGTGCCGGTTAGCAGTTACAGGACATGGTTTGAGCCGATAGTACCTGTAAAACTTAAAAATAATGTATTAACTATTCAGGTGCCCAGTGCATTTTTTTATGAATACCTTGAGGAACAGTTTATTGATATTCTTAAGAAAACACTTCGCATGGTTTTGGGCAGCGGAGCAAAACTGGAATACAATGTGGTTGTCAGCCCCGGGAACATGGGAGCTTCTGATAATAATGGGGATCCCTACACCGTGAGTTATCCGACCAGCAGTTCGAAAAAAATCCAAAACAAACCGCTTACTGTTCCTTTGTTGCCTGACGAGAAAAGATCAATCAGGAACCCTTTTATAATTCCCGGAATCCAAAAACTGCAGATTGATCCACAACTTAAACCGGACAATACTTTCGAGAATTTTATTGAAGGAGACTGCAACCGCCTGGCACGCAGCGCCGGTTACGCCGTAGCGCACAATCCGGGTGGCACTGCATTCAATCCTCTGATGCTTTATGGAAACTCCGGCTTAGGGAAAACCCACCTGGCGCAGGCTATCGGCATTGAAGTGAAAGAGCAGACGCCCGACAAAGTGGTGCTTTATGTGAATGCCAATAAATTTCAGACACAATTTACGGAAGCCACCCGTAACAACAACCGTAACGATTTTCTGCATTTCTACCAGATGATTGACGTGCTGATTCTGGATGATGTGCATGAATTTGCCGGGAAAGAGAAAACGCAGGAAACATTTTTTCATATTTTCAACCACCTTCACCAAACGGGAAAACAGCTTATCCTGACTTCGGATAAACCGCCCATTGAGCTGAAAGGCATGGAACAGCGGTTGTTGTCGAGGTTTAAATGGGGACTGACCGCTGATTTGCAAACTCCGGATTTTGAAACCCGGATGGAAATACTTCGCCGGAAAACATATAAAGACGGCATCACGCTGCCTGAAGAGGTTATGGAATATATCGCTTCCCACGTTACAAACAATGTCCGTGAACTGGAAGGCGCCCTGGTTTCACTGATGGCGCAGTCCACGCTCAATAAACGCGAAATCACCCTTGAGCTGACCGCCAAACTCATTACAAAACTGGTGAAGAACTCCCGCAGAGAGTTTTCCATTGAATACATCTCAAAAGTGGTTTGTGATTATTTTGACATGTCTGTTGAGACGATTCAGGAAAACACCCGCAAACGGGAGATTGTGCAGGCAAGGCAAATTGCCATGTTTTTCTCAAAAAACCTCACAAAACACTCTTTGGCATCAATTGGCGCACAGATTGGGAATAAAGACCATGCAACCGTGTTGCATGCCTGCAAAACTGTGAAAAATCTCAGGGATACCGATAAAAGTTTCAGGCAGTACGTGGAAGATATCGAGAAAAAATTAACCATGTAGCTTTTAGTTGAGGAATCGGGCATCAGCCCGATTTTTATATGCAGCGGTTTTTCATAAAAAGCCGCAGATTATCACGATGGATACTTATAAAACCATAAAGTCAGCCAGTGAAGGTTATTTCAGGGACAAGGGAAGCCGGTTCCTGGCTTTTGCCTATCCGGTTGAATCGGAAGATGAAATTTCTGAAATCCTTGCCGGCCTGAAAAAGGAATATCACAACGCCCGTCACCATTGCTATGCCTGGCGGCTTGGCACGGAAACAATCACCTTCAGGGCCAATGATGACGGAGAACCCTCATCCACCGCCGGGAAGCCCATCCTTGGGCAGTTGCTGAGTTTTGAACTGACAAATATCTTAGTTGTGGTGGTGCGTTATTTTGGAGGAACATTGTTGGGAACCAGTGGCCTGATTAATGCTTACCGTACGGCAACCGCCGATGCGATACGTAATGCGAAAATTATTACCGGGGTTATTGAGGATCAATACAGACTTAAATTTTCCTACAATGAAATGAATGATGTGATGCAGATCATCAAACAGGAAGACCTGAAGGTAATAAATACCCGGTTTGAGCTTAGTTGTGAACTTGACTTTGCGGCGCGAAAGTCCGACTCGGAAAGGGTCAGGGATAAATTCGAGGCGTTTTACGGCGTAGAAATAGAGCAGATTTTTTCCGAATGAAGCTGTTAATAAAATAGTGAAAAAACAATGGCAATTAAAGCGTTTATATAGCTAAACTTATTAGTTTTGGGGTTTATGATGCCACGTAAACAGAATCGCTGTTCTTCAATCTGCAGCCGGTATTCCCGCAGCAGAATTATTTATTTTCCTTTTATCCATTTCATCAGGCAGAATTTTTTAAACAAGAACATCAAACTTTTCAGGAAAACTGAAAAGCTTTTCGCTGAAAGAAAGCCGGTATTTTATTCCATTAAAATATTGGCTTTTTTATTGAAAACGATAACTGAAATTCAAAATACATTTCATGAAACGAGATTTAATATCAATTACGGATTACACGAAGGATGACTACTTGGAAATTCTGGAGCTTGCAGCCGGATTTGAAGCCCGTCCCAATCAGAATCTGCTGCAGGGAAAAGTTGTTGCATCCCTCTTTTTTGAACCTTCAACCCGCACCAGGTTGAGTTTTGAAACTGCAATAAACAGGCTTGGTGGACGGATTGTCGGAATTTCCGATCCGGGAAGCTCCAGTACAAGCAAAGGAGAAACGCTTCACGACACCATTAAAATGGTAAGTAATTATGTGGATTTGATTGTGATGCGTCATCCGTTGGAGGGGGCGGCGCGCTATGCTGCAGAGATCTCACCGGTTCCGGTAATCAATGCTGGCGACGGCGCCAATCAGCACCCCACCCAGACGCTGCTGGACATGTATTCGATTAAAAAAACACAGGGAACGCTGGATAATCTGAATATTTTCATGGTGGGCGACCTGAAATACGGACGCACCGTTCACTCTCTGCTCATGGCGCTGTCGGAGTTTGAAAATCCGATTTTCAACTTTATTGCGCCCGATAAATTGCAGATTCCCCAGGAATATAAAACCTACCTGCACGAAAAGGGAATCCGCTATTTTGAACATTCCGAGTTTACCGACATCATCAGTGAAGCGGATATAATCTACATGACCCGCGTTCAGAAAGAGCGGTTTTCCGACCCCATGGAATATGAAAAAGTCAAGAATGTTTATATTCTGAGGAATTTCATGCTGGAAAACACAAAGCCCAACATGAGAATTTTGCATCCTCTGCCGCGGGTGAATGAAATTCACACAGATGTGGATAAAAACGAGAAAGCTTATTATTTTGAACAGGCTTTGAACGGGGTTTATACCCGCGAAGCAATCATTTCATTTATTATGAATCTCAAGTAAAAAACATGATCAGCAGAATGAATAAAAAGACAAAACTCAAAGTGAGCGCCATCAAAGAGGGAACGGTGATTGATCATATCCCTTCAGCCAGCCTGTTCAAGGTGATTTCAATTCTGGGACTCGATAAAGTTAAAAATCAGATAACATTCGGCACAAATCTGGAAAGTGCAAAACTGGAGCGAAAAGCAATCATAAAGGTGTCCAATAAATTTTTTGAAGACGATGAAATCAATAAGATTGCACTCATTGCACCACATGCAAAGCTGAATATTATCCGTGATTATCAGGTGGTGGAAAAAAAAGTGGTGGAGATTCCGAAGGAAATTACCGGTATCGTCAAATGTTTCAATCCGATGTGTATTACAAACCATGAAAAAATAATTACCGGTTTTCAGGTTGTGGATACCAGACCAATTGTACTGAAATGTAAATATTGTGAAAAATATACGGCAGGTGAACAGATAAAGATGTTGTAAAAAAAATTACTGAGCAGTTCGTACCAAGGTTTTTTATATATTTGCACCGCAAATCAAAAAAGAAACTTGTTTGCAGAAGTTCTCAAAAAATGCCCGGATGGCGGAATTGGTAGACGCGCTAGTTTCAGGGACTAGTGTCCATTCGGATGTGCAGGTTCGAGTCCTGTTCCGGGCACA
>CAZVAD010000138.1:0-6024 GCA_964624645.1 uncultured Mariniphaga sp. | reverse complement strand
CAACTATTCCCCGATAATCCGGCAGGAAAAAATGAACACTTTCTATACTGCTATGTATCACGCACTCCTGTTTCCGGCAACTTTTGGCGATGTGGACGGAAAATACAGAGGGCTGGACGGTCAGGTGCACACAGCCGACGGTTTCACCTACCTCAGCGATTTTTCGTTGTGGGATACCCACCGCGCAGCGATGCCGCTGCTCACGCTTATTGACCCGGAGCGGAGCCTGAACTCCATAAAAACCATGCTGGCGCAATACGATCAGGGGGGCTGGCTGCCCACACCCCAGCAATTCGGAAACAGCTACACCAATGATATGATTGGCGACCATCCGGTTTCCGCCATTCTGGATGCCCTGAAAAACGGAATCACCGGCTTTGATGTGGAGAAAGCGTATGAAGCGGTGAAAAAGAATGCCATGGAGACCCCTGCGGCAGACCATCCATCAAGAGGCCGGCCAGGGCTGAACGACTATATGGAATACGGTTATATTCCCTATAACAAACTGAGGGAATCCGTTTCGCGGACTCTGGAATATGCCTACAATGATTGGTGTGTTGCCGAATTTGCTAAAGAACTCGGGAAAACCGAAGATTATGAATATTTTTCAAAAAGGGCGGCTTCCTATAAAAATGTAATCGACACTTCCACCGGATTTGCACGTCCCAAAGACGATAAGGGCGAATGGCTTTCACCTTTCAATCCGACTTTTGTGGGGCACGGCGATGAAAGACACTATACCGAAGCCAATGCCTGGCAATATACCTGGTTTGTGCCCCACGATGTGGAAGGATTGATTGAACTGGAAGGCGGCAGAACCAAATTCTTGTCAAAGCTGGATTCGCTGTTTACCATAAGCTCCGAAGTGGAGGAGACGGTTTCGGATATCACCGGTATGATCGGGCAGTATGCCCACGGGAATGAACCCAGCCACCACACGCTTTACCTGTTTAATTATGCCGGAATGCCCTGGGAAACACAACGCGTGGCGCGGCAGGTGATTGATGAACTCTATCACGACGGTCCGGACGGATTGTGTGGAAACGAGGATATGGGACAAATGTCTGCCTGGTATGTGCTGAGCGCCATGGGTTTTTATCCGGTGGCTCCCGGACAGGGTGTTTATGTTCTGGGAAGCCCGTTGTTCAGCAAGGCGGTTCTTCATCTGGACAAGAACTTTTATAATGCGGATAAACTGGTCGTTCAGACCGAAGGAAATTCCCAAACCAACAAATACATTCAATCGGCTGCATTGAATGGCAAAGCATTGAGTCATACCTGGTTTGGTTACAGCGATGTGGATAATGGTGCGGTGCTGACCTTTAAAATGGGGCCGGAGCCAAATAAAAACTGGGGCGTCGGGTCGGATGATGCACCACCTTCAATGTCAAAAAAATAAAGAGTTAAAAAATTTGAAATAAAAAGAGATAATGGAAAAAGAGAAATTAAAAAAATTATTACAGGATGTGAGTCTTGCCAAAGTGGCCGTGCTGGGCGATTTTTGCCTGGATGCTTACTGGTTTATTGACGAGTCAAAAAGTGAAATTTCCGTGGAAACGGGACAACGCACCCGGCCGGTCAAAGAGCAGCGCTATTCACTGGGCGGCGCCGGAAACGTAACCGCCAATCTGGCTGCCATGGGGGTGCAGGATGTCCGTGCTTTTGGGGTAATCGGCACCGACCCGTTTGCCGGCGAAATGGTGAAAATTATGCAGGCAGCCGGCATCAACCCCAAAAACCTGATTACCCAGACAGAAAGCTGGTCAACGCATGTTTACTCAAAGCCTTATGTTGGTGATGCGGAAGAGGGACGGATTGACTTTGGCAACTTCAATGTGCTTTCCGAAGAGACTGCCGACTGGCTTATCGGTTTGTTAGCAGATGAAATTCCGGGGATTGATGTGGTAATCATCAATCAGCAGGTGATGTCGGGAATTCACACGCCCTATTTCAGAGAGAAACTGGTGGAGATGATTCAGCGCTTCCCCGATAAAATATTTATTGCCGACAGCCGGAACTACAATGAAGTGTATGATGGTTCCTACCGGAAAATGAATGACCTGGAAGCAGCCCGGCTGATTGGTCTTGAAAAGGCCCACGATGACGTGGTGCTCTATTCGGAAGTGAAAGAGGCAGCGCTTTCCCTGTACAAGCGGTTTGGAAAACCGCTGTTTGTCACGCGCGGCGCGCGGGGTTCGGTTGTGGTTGATGAAAACGGCGTATCGGATATTCACGGATTGATGATTTTGGCAAGGGTGGATACGGTGGGAGCCGGCGACAGCTATCTGGCGGGCGCAGCAGCCACTCTGGGAGCCGGTTATTGTCTGCACACAGCCGCTGAAATCGGCTCTTACGTTGCCGGAGTTACCGTTCAGAAACTCTTTCAGACCGGAACGGCATCTCCCGAAGAGATCCTGGAGATTGGCGTGGATCCCGACCTGATTTACAATATTGAACTTGCTGAAGATGCCCGTCATGCCCGATTTTGGGAAAATTCTGAAATTGAAATCATAAACGACTGGAAAGAACCGCTACAGATCAAACATGCCATTTTTGACCACGACGGAACGATTTCAACGCTCCGCGAAGGCTGGGAGGAGATTATGGTGCCGATGATGATGAAAGCGATCCTGGGAGAACATTATGCGGATGCCGATGAATCGCTGTATCATAAAGTACACGCGCATGTTGTTGAATTTGTAGATAAAACCACGGGCATTCAGACGCTTGTGCAGATGCAGGGACTGGTTGAACTGGTAAAGGAATTCGGGCTGGTTCCCGAAGAGCAGATTCTTGACGAATTCGGCTATAAGGAAATTTATAACGATGAACTGCTTTCCATGGTGAGAGTCCGCGAAGCCAAACTGGCAAAGGGAGAGCTGAGTGTGGACGATTACACCATGAAAAATGCGGTTACCTTGCTTGAAAAATTGTACGACGCCGGAGTCACCCTTTATCTCGCAAGCGGCACCGATGAGGAAGATGTGAAAAACGAAGCCCGGATTCTTGGCTACGATCATCTCTTTAAAGGTGGAATTTACGGCGCTGTGGGCGATGTAACCAAAGAGGCAAAGAAAATAGTGATTGACCGGATTCTTGATACCATCGGTGAATCCAATACCACACAACTGGCAACCTTTGGTGACGGGCCGGTGGAAATCCGTGAAACACAGAAAAGGGGAGGGGCAACCATTGGCATTGCCAGCAATGAAATGAAGCGTCACAGCCTGAATGAAAGCAAACGCGCACGGCTCATCAAAGCCGGTGCAGATGTGATTGTGCCGGACTTTTCGCAGTTGCCGCTGTTGTTTGATTTGTTGAACATTAAAGGTTAAACGGATGTCGCATCAAAAGCTTGATCGCAACAGATTGGATATAAAACGGTTGTCCGACAGGGAGAACAAGGTATATATTGAGCGGGATCATATTCCGGTGAATCAGCTTCCCAAAGGGCTGTCTGAAAACGGGAGACGGTTGATTGCCCGCACTGTGGAACGCATCAGGAACGCCCGTGAAAAAGGGCGTTCGGTGATGCTCGCATTTGGCGCCCACACCATCAAGAATGGAATGGGGCCAACGCTCATTGCACTGATCCGTGAAGGCTGGGCGACCCATCTGGCAACAAACGGCGCCGGCATCATTCACGACTGGGAATTTGCCTTTCAGGGAAAATCCAGTGAAGATGTTCGTGAAAACGTAAAACTGGGGCAGTTTGGAATTTGGGACAGCACCGGTTTTTATATCAATCTCGCCCTGGTGGTTGGCGCTTATGAAGGGCTTGGCTATGGCGAATCCGTAGGCAAAATGGTTCACCGTGAAGGGCTGGATATACCGGAGGCATCATTTCTTTATGATTTTGCCCGGGAAAACATGGAGACGGAACCGTCAAAAGCTGCCACAGCCATTGACCTGGCCGGAGTGATAAAGCATTTTGAGCTGAAGCCCGGATTTATGCACATCCCGCATCCCTATAAACAATATTCCGTGCAGGGAAATGCTTATGCGCTTGGTATACCGTTCACCGGCCATCCCATGTTCGGGCATGATATTATATATACGCACCCCATGAATCACGGGGCATCCATCGGACGGACAGCTGAAACCGACTTTCTCTATTATGCCAAAAGTGTGAGTAATCTGGAGGACGGAGTCTATATGTCGGTCGGGTCGGCGGTGATGTCGCCCATGATCTTTGAAAAATCGCTTTCCATGTCGCAGAATCTTGAAATTCAGCGTAACGGACACATTGACAATCACTATATTCTGGTGGTGGACCTTGCCGAATCAGACTGGGATTGGGATAAGGATGGCGAGCCGCCTGCTGATAATCCGGCTTATTACCTGCGCTACTGCAAGACCTTTTACCGAATGGGAGGTGAAATGCACTACCTGACAGCAGATAACCGCGATTTTTTGCTGGCGCTGTACCAAAATTTAAATTCACAAAAAGGCGCAAAGCTTTGATTCATGTACTTTTCCTGGCGAACTTAGCATGATATATTATTCTGTAAATTTATTTTAACAAAAAAAGAACAACGAAGATGGATAAAGAAGAACTCATTCAACTTAAAAAAGAGGCTGAAAATCATCTTGTGAATGAACTTTTGCCTTTCTGGACAACACGGATGATTGATGCAAAAAACGGAGGGTACCTCACCCACTTCGATGAGAAAGGGAATGACACCGGCGAGGATGAAAAATCGCTGATTGCGCAAACGCGTTGCCTTTACACCCTTTCATCGGCACACCGCGCCGGATACGGAAACGGTGAGCTTGCCGGAATGGCCCGGCATGGCGTGGATTTTCTGCTTGAAAAAATGTGGGACAAGGAGCACGGCGGATTTTTCTGGATGATGGACCGGGAAGGGAACCTGAAAATCGACCAGAAAATCATTTACGGACACAGCTTTGCCATCTATTCGCTGAGTGAATATACGCTGGCAACCGGCGATAAGCGAGGGGTTGAATATGCCGAAAAAGTGTTCCGGCTGCTTCAGGAATATGGCGCAGACACCATGTACGGCGGCTATTGGGAAATGTTTCAGCGCAACTGGACGTTAAACGGCCCCGGCAGTCAGGGTGGCGACCGCAAAACACTGGATGTGCACATGCACCTGATGGAAGCCTTCACCACGTTGTACGAGTGCACCGGCAAAGAGGTGCACAAAAGAAAGCTGCTGGAAATTATTGACTTGCTGCTTCACCGGATCATTCATCCGGTTTACAAAACCGGAATTCCGCAGTTTTATAAGGACTGGTCGGTTGCGCCGCAGATTAAGTTTGATATCATCTGGGGATGGGACAGGTTTTCGGAAGAGGGGCAAAAGGGAAATGCAACCGACAACACTTGTTACGGACACAATGCCGAATTTGCCTGGCTGCTGAACCATGCGCTGGATGTTCTGAAGGAGAACCCGGATAATTACAGCGATTTATTTCGTATCATATACGACCACACGGTTGATAATGGAATCGACGATGAATATGGCGGCGTTTATGTGGAAGGTCCCCATTCGGGTGGTGTTTATGACCGCGAAAAGGAGTTCTGGCAGCAGGCCGAAGTGCTGATTGGGCTGCTGGATGCCGTTATTTTGTTGGGTGATGAAAAATATTTTGAAGCCTACAAAAATGTGCATCGCTTTGTGTTTGACAAGGTGGTCAACAAAGGGGCGGGCGAGTGGTATCCGCTGCTCAGCCGCAGAGGTGAACCCATCTGGACGCACATGGGGCATTCCTGGAAAATCAATTACCACACCGTGAGGGCCATGGTGCAGAGTATTTTACGACTTGAAAAAATAATCGATAACCAATAAAACCAAAACCATGAGTATTTCATTGCAGGGACTTGACTGGTTTGTGGGAATCACCGTATTACTTGGCAGCCTGGCCGTAGGATTGTATATGGCCTACAGCCGCAGGGCAGGGAAAGACAGCTCCAGTTTTTTTCTTGGCGGCAGAGCCATCAAATGGCCGGTAATCGGCGCTTCCCTTTTTGCAACCAACATCGGCGCCGAGCATCTGGTG
>CAZVAD010000137.1:3482-6108 GCA_964624645.1 uncultured Mariniphaga sp. | reverse complement strand
CGAATGGTATTTTCAGGAGCAACTTTGTAAGCTGCATCTTCGACAGAAGCGCCCAAACTGACAAAATAACGAGCAACGTCGCCACCGCCCTGTGCGCTCATGTAATAGGTCTGCTGGAACCCGTTTTGCTTCATTATTTCCTTCTGCCAGTCAACATTGGGATATAAATCGGGGTCCAAACGCTGCTGGATAATTTTCATTTCAGCTGAGTTATATAAAATTTCTTCCCCGCGTACGGATCTCGCTTCGTTTGCCAGACGGGCATAATCATAAGCGCCAAGATATTCGGGCATCCGGTTCAGATTAGATAATGTATAGTTTGCTCTTGCTGTGATTTTTAGCCTTCCGCTTGTTCCACGCTTTGTAGTAACCAAAACAACGCCATTTGCACCGCGAACTCCGTAAACAGCCGTTGCGGAAGCGTCTTTGAGTATTGAAAACGATTCTACGTCGGCGGGGTCAATCGAGTTCAGATTCCCTTCCAGCCCGTCAATTAGCACCAATGCCGAGCTGCTTGCCCCGAAAGTGCCGATACCGCGCACCCAGAATTCTGCGATGTTTTTGCCCGGTTCGCCACTGTCTAACATTGTAATCATACCTGCAACCCGTCCGCCAAGCATATTGGACAGTGATGTCGCCGGAGTTTGCAGCTCCTGCACGTCCACTGAAGCAATGGCGCCAACAACGCTTACCTTACGCTGGGTTCCCAGCGCTGTAACTACCACTTCATCAATTTCGGTGGTGGTTGGGGTCATTACAACATTAATCTTAGCGTCTTCCTGATCCACAAGATATTCAACGGTATTGAAACCGATAAAAGTGAATACAATGACATCGCCTTTGGAGGCCCTGATCTTGAATGTGCCATCCATATTAGTCACTGTACCCACAGTAGTACGGCCTTTCAGGTATATGCTCACACCGGGTAAAGGCCCCTGGTCGTCGTTTACTACGCCACCCATATTATAGGACTGTGCTGAAACCATAAATGAAAACAGGCACAGCATAAAGATGGTCAGAAGATATTTATTTATGTTTTGCATAAATTCTTAGTTTAAAGTGATTAATTATTCCTGTGTTAATTTTCTGATTACATTGTTGCTCCAGTCTGCTATATACATTGTACCATCCGGTAACACAGCGACACCTCTCGGTTCGTTAAACAATGCGTCATCGGGATTACCGTCCTGATAACCGCTAACGCCTCCCTTTCCGATAATCGTCCGCACCATACCGCCTTCGCCGGTTTCATCCGGGAGAATTATTTCACGGATACAGTGGTTGTTTCTGTCTGCTACATACAAATTGCCATTGGGAGCCACAATCAACTGGCTTGGCCTGTTGAATCGGGCTTCTTTTAATGGTCCGTCCATCCATCCTGCAGAGCCTGCAGAACCTGCAAAAATAGTATGTTCTTTTGTTTCAAGATTATACAACCCAATACTGTGCAAGTTGTCATATGCGATGTACAAAAGATTTGGATTGACAGGGTCGAAGACCAGGTATGAGTCGGCTGAAGTAACTGTCTCGGACTCAAGCGTAGCTTCCCTGGTGGTAGCATCGATTTTGATGAGCTGACCACTTGTGTAATAACGAGTATATAAATCACCTGTAATCGGATGAGCTGCAAGGCTATGTGCAGTAGATCTAGCATAGGAGCCATCCGAATATATGGAACGTTCCCTTGCCGCCCAGCCTTCGGCAGGGTCAAAAGAGAAATAGATAGCGCCACCGTCTGAAATAGCTGATACAACCCCATTGGCATCTACTGTAGGAGCACCTAAGGCATATTTTGAAGAGGAACCTCCGGGTAATATAGGTTCCACAATATCCTCTTCTTCGTTGATTCGAATGAAACAATAGGGAACGCGCCAATGGGACAAAAAGATGTTGCCATTCTGATCGGTAGTTAATGTAGAAGGGAATTGAAATTCCGCTTCAGTAAGTTTGCCGGGTTTAAATTCTTCGGTACCTTTTTTCCCGGCAAGGGTACGAACTACAAAATTGACCGTGTAATTAAACATTTTGTCATAAAACACGGCGCTGTCATTATTCACCACAACAGATATGTGCCTTGACCCATCATCCTGACGCGGAGAAAACACGTAGAGGTATTCCCCGTTGGAGTTCACTACCGTGGCAGGCGTATCACCAAAATAAACCTTGATTTTTGATGCGTCTGTACCAAAGTTGCTTCCGGTGATAAAGACTTTGGTTGCAAAGCCTCCGTCCTCCGGTTCTATATCCGTTATTACAACAGGTTTTGATGGGTCATACGGTGTCCCGAATTCATCAGACTTATTGTCTTTGCATGACAAAAGCAGAACCGCCATAGCTGCAATAAAACAGATAATACTTAATTGCTTTTTTCTTTTCATAATTTATTTATTAAATTTTAAAACAACTTTTCTTGAGAAAATTTATATGTAACCCGAGAATCTTATTCGTACCAGGACGCTGCATATCAGATAGATAGCAGTTTGACAAAATTAGTTGATCAATCGGGTTAAAAGGAGAAAGTAATCTGAGGTTTTATTCCATAGGCATAAATATTTAACTGGGTTTTAAAAATCATTTTTATTGATGCAGAGACAGTCATAAATTCAATTTAATTCAGCTTTGTAAT
>CAZVAD010000137.1:0-3382 GCA_964624645.1 uncultured Mariniphaga sp. | reverse complement strand
GAAGGATTTCCGGATAAAAAGAGAATTGGCCGATGGGATTATAGTTTCTTTTTTGACAGCCCGTTCAATAAAACCAACGCACAGATTTCTGCACAATAATAATTCAATACCTTTGGCGTTTTATCGGATATATCAAAAACGAATGAATCTGAGATTATACCTGATTTTATTTTTCGTACCGGCTTTTTTTTCTGTAAAAGCCCAGATTGGCGGCGAAAGCACCTATCAGTTTCTGGAGCTTACCAATTCCGCACGAATTGCCGCATTGGGCGGTGTGCAGGTTGCACTGAATGACACTTCCGACCTGAATCTCCCTTTCCATAATCCGGCAACGCTTCATCGTGCAATGCACAACACAATGCTGGTGAATTATGTGAATTATTTCATGGACATCAATTACGGATATGCTTCCTATGCCCGCAGCTACGAAGGCATCGGCAACTTTGCAACAGGCGTTCATTACATCAACTACGGAAAGTTCAGGGAAGCCACCGGGGAGGGAGCGCTTACCGGAAATCATTTTAAAGCTGCCGAATATGCTTTGAGCATGATCTATTCCAACAACCACAACCGGCTGGCATACGGTGCGGCGCTAAAACCGGTCTTTTCGGTTTTTGAGAGCTACCGCTCTTTTGGCCTGGCAACCGATTTGGGTCTGCATTACACTTTCAAGGACAGCCTGACAAGTGTCGCTTTGGTAGCACGGGATTTTGGCGGACAAATCACAACCTATTACGAAAACGGAGCGCATGAACCCATTCCTTTCAACTTGCAGGCAGGAATCAGTACAAAGCTGAAGCATGCTCCTGTTTTGCTTTCGCTCACCATGCAGCACCTCACGCGCTGGAACCTGGGGCAGAACAAAAATGAACAGCAGGAAACGCTTGAAAACTGGCAGCAGCGCTCCGAGAGTTTTGCCCGCCAACTGATGCGCCATGCCGTTTTGGGTGTCGAACTGATTCCTTCACAGAATTTCACCATCCGTGCCGGATACAATTACCAGCGCAGGCAGGAACTGAAATTTGAAGAGCGGCTCTCCACCGTTGGGTTTTCTCTTGGGTTTGGCGTGAAAGTCAAGAAATTCCGCCTGGATTTTGCCACTTCCCGCTTTCACCTTGCCGGTTCCTCCAATCTCTTTTCATTTGCCATCAATCTGAATGAGCTGCTCTGACAGAATGAACGTTTACCGGGCATTTAAAAATCTTTTATCTTTGTGCTAAATCCTTTGGAAATGAGTGAAAAAAAAATAATAATTGCCATTGACGGGCACTCTTCGTGCGGAAAGAGCACGCTGGCCAAATCTCTTGCGCGCGGATTGGGTTATATCTATATTGACAGCGGCGCAATGTACCGGGTGGTTACTCTATATGCCCTTCGGAATGGCTGGATAACAGACGGAAAGCCTGATGATAAAAAAATTATCGAAGGATTGAAAAATGTGAAAATCACTTTCGAATGGGATAATATAACCGAAAAAAATACCACTTTTCTGAATGGCGAAAACGTGGAGGATGAAATCAGGCAACTGGAAGTTTCGCAAAATGTCAGTCCGGTGAGCGCCATTGCCGGCGTGCGCACCGAAATGGTGAAACAACAGCAGGAAAACGGGAAAAACAAAGGGATTGTCATGGATGGCCGCGACATAGGGACGGTGGTTTTTCCCGATGCTGAACTGAAGATTTTTATGACGGCATCGCCCGAAATCAGGGCACAGCGCCGCTATCTGGAGCTGACAGAAAAAGGACAGGAAGTGGTTTTTGACGAAATCCTGAAAAATGTGGAAGAGCGGGACAGGATTGATTCCACCCGTGAGGCCAGTCCGTTGAGAAAGGCAGAGGATGCGGTTGTTCTGGACAACAGTTTTCTTTCCCGCGAAGAGCAGTTGCAATGGAGTCTGGGAAAGGCAAAAGAAATTATTGAAGGGAAATGAAGGTTGAAATCGACAGGCGTTCCGGATTTTGTTTTGGTGTGATTCAGGCGATCAAATCAGCTGAAAAAGAATTGGAAATATCTGAAAAATTGTTTTGTCTCGGGGATATTGTTCACAACGGCATGGAGGTGGAACGCCTTGAAGAGATGGGCCTGCAGTCGGTGACACGCGAAGCGTACATGCAGCTGAAAAACTGCAGGGTGCTGATTCGCGCACATGGTGAACCGCCCGAAACGTATGAACATGCAGAAAAAAACAATATTGAACTGATTGATGCCACTTGCCCGGTGGTGCTGGCGCTTCAGAAAAAGGTGAAAAGGTCTTACGATAAAATCCGGAATATGGATGGCCAGGTTGTGATTTTTGGACAGAAAGGACATGCGGAGGTTGTGGGGCTTGCCGGGCAGATTGCCAATCGTGTGATTGTTCTGGAAAGCATTGATGATGTTTCACGCATTGATTTTTCAAGGCCTGTTTCACTCTATTCCCAGACCACTAAGCGGATTGAGGATTTTTATGAAATTGCCAAAGAGGTAAAAAGCCGCATGGCGCCCGGAGTTCCGTTTGAGATGAAAGACTCCGTTTGCCGGCAGGTTTCCAACCGGGTGCCACACCTGAAGCAATTCTCCCGGAAATTTGATGTCATCCTGTTTGTGGCAGGCCACAAAAGTTCCAATGGACGCTACCTTTACACTATTTGCAAAGAAGAAAACCAGCGCACCCACCACATTTCAAAAACGGATGAAATTCAGCCGGAGTGGTTTGAAAACGCCCAATCGGTTGGAATCTGCGGGGCAACTTCAACGCCCGGCTGGCTGATGGAAGAGGTGGCCGGATGGATCAGGGATTGTTATCCTTCCTGAAATCCGGCGGGTTTTATCCTTTAAATTTTTGTTTCTTTGAGATCAAATTCAAAATCCGAATAATGTCCCAGCTTTTTGCACAGGTAATCCTTCCGTTGTCGTTGCACGATAAATACACCTATCGTGTGCCCCGGCAATGGCATGAACAGATTCAGCCCGGGCAGCGGGTTGTGGTGCAGTTTGGCGCAAGGAGACTCTACGCAGCGCTTGTCTGGTCGCTGTCAGACACTCCGCCGGAAAATGTGAAACTAAAGGAAATCATCCGCATTTTGGACGAAACGCCGGTAGTGCTGCTCCAAAATCTGGAGCTGTGGAAATGGATGGCGGATTATTATTGCTGCACTTTGGGCGATGTGTACAGAGCCGCACTGCCCGCAGGTTTGAAACTGGAAAGCAAATCCAGAATCGCCGTTGCGGAAAACGACGAAGAGCAGGTCTTGAATGAAAAGGAATTGCAAATTTTTGATGCGGTTTCGCAGGATGTGCTGAGCGTGGATGCGCTGCAGAAAAAGTTAGGCGCCGGTTTTTCCTATTCTGCTTTGAAATCCCTTCTGGACAAAAATTTACTTCACCTTGAAGAGACCATAAA
>CAZVAD010000136.1:0-6153 GCA_964624645.1 uncultured Mariniphaga sp. | reverse complement strand
AAAATTCCTGCAGAAATTTTTCCGTCCGGTGCCAGGCGCCGAATCATTATGGATAATCCAGGTACCGCAGAATCTCAATAAGGAACTGAAATAAAATACAATTAAAAACAATATACCCCGTTTTCTTCCTTATAAATAGAGAGGCATGAATAATAGAACCGAAATTAAAGAATACAAATTTGAATCTTTATCATACAACATACTGCCCGGTGTTTCTGACTACCATTGTGCAAGACATGGCATTGATTTAAAAAACAATTATCCTTTTTACACCGATATTGGAACCATCAAAGACAACATTCACATTCAGGATATTTACGTTAAAGAAAACCGATTTTTCAAATATCAGATAGTAGCGCCAGCAGAAACTGAAGGCACAAAAAAAGTTGTATTTCTTTTTCATGGGTTCAATGAGAAAAACTGGACAAAATATATCCCCTGGGCTAAAGCAATTTGTGAGGGAACAGGGAGCAGTGTAATCTTATTCCCGATAGCTTTTCATATGCAGCGGGCGCCAAAAGATTGGAGCAGTAAGCGGGAAATGTACAGACTGAGTGAAAACAGAAAAAAAAGATACCCTAATATTGTACATTCCACCTTATCAAATGTTGCCATAAGCATGCGGTTGCATGCAATGCCCCAGCGTTTTATATGGTCCGGGCTGCAAACATACTACGATGTGAATCAGCTGATTGAAGAATGCAGGGAAGGAAAACATCCCTATATTAATAAAGATTTTGAATTTGATATATTTGCATATTCAATAGGTGGTTTCCTTGCTCAAATTCTTAAACTGACCAATCATAATAACTATTTTTCAAATTCAAAGGTTTGCTTGTTTTGTAGTGGGGCAACATTTAACCGGTTATCTCCGGTTTCAAAATTTATCCTTGATAGTGAAACGAATGTTGCTTTATATTCATTTTTAGTGGAGCATTTCGATAAATTTTTACAAAAGGACAATTTGCTGGGGCATTACATACTGGAAGAGCATCTGGAAGGAAAGGTGTTCCATTCAATGCTCGATTACCAGAAAGGCAGGGCTTTTAGAGAAGAACTGCTGAAAAAGTATGAAAATCACATCTATGCAATAACGCTCAGGAAAGATGCTGTTATTCCTTCTTTTGAGGTAATAAATACACTGAGAGGAGCTTACCGTAATATTGACATTAAAATTGATGAGTTGGATTTTGACCGGGAGTATATTCATGAAAATCCTTTCCCTTCCTCCAATGAAATATCAGAACAGATTTACGATGATTTTGAAGCAGTATTCAGGAAAGTTTGTAATTTTTATATGCAGTAACTATCCGCAATATTTTATATAAGTACTTGCAGGACAGTTAAAATCAATTTTAAATATTAAAAATATCATCATTTCTCACCCCATTCCTTTGAAAAAAGAATAGCCGTTTCGATTAATGCCAGGTGTGAGTATGCCTGCGGGAAATTTCCCAGCAGGCGCTTGGTTTCAAAATCGATATCTTCACTGAAAAGCCCTAAGTGATTGCTGTAGGTGAGCAACTGGTCAAACAGTTTTTGTGCCTCCTCTTTTTCTCCGGTTTTGAACAGCGCCTGAATGAGCCAGAAAGTACAGATTGTAAATGAAGAGGTGGGCAGCCCAAAATCATCCCGGTTTTTATAGCGGTACATCAGTCCGTTGCGGCAAAGTTCCTTTTGCGTGGCCCTGACCGTACTCACATAACGGGGGTCTGCGGCTTCAATGAAACCGTAGCTTTCCATCAGCAATGTGGAGGCATCCAGATCGCTTGAGCCGTAAGCCTGTGTGAATGCCTGTTTCTCCTCGTTCCATCCTTTTACCTGAATATCTTTTGAGATGGTATCCCGCAGTTTACTCCATTTTTCAACATAGTCCCAACGTTTGATCAACCCGGCAATTTTAACCGCCCGGTCAATGGCCACCCAGCACAATAATTTTGAAAAAAGGAAATGGCGGTGCTCCGTTCGGATTTCCCAGATTCCACGGTCCGGTTTTCTCCAGTTTTTTCCAACTATGCGCACAATGCTGCGGGTGATGGTCCAAAGTTCTTCGCTGTTTAACAGGGAAGTGTCAAACAGTTTGAACTGTTGGTAGATAACATCCATGAGAATGCCGTAGATGTCGTGCTGTTTTTGCTTGTAGGCAGCATTGCCGATACGCACCGGCGCACTGTTTTCATATCCTGCCAGATGGGTGAGAATTCTCTCCCTGAGATTTTTCTCCTTGTTGATGCCATACATGATCTGGATTTTCTCATCCTTATCGGAAACCACATCAATGATAAAATTTAAAAAGCGTTCAGCGCTTTTCCAATGCCCGATTTGGGTCATTGTTTTAATCACCATCGAAGCGTCCCTGAGCCAGCAAAACCTGTAGTCCCAGTTTCTGATTTCGCCGATGGTTTCCGGCAGGGAAGTGGTGACCGCCGCCAGCACCGCTCCGGTTTTGTCGTAGCTTAAAAGTTTTAGCACCAGTGCACTGCGTTGTACCTCTTTGTTGTATGCGCTGAGCCTGCCGGTGTTTTCAGACCAGTTGAGCCAATAAACTTTGGTGCGCTGAAGCTTCAGATAGCAGCGCTCAAGGGTTTGGTTTAGAAGCTTTTGATTGTAGCTGATCAGGAAAAAACAATTCTTTTTCAATTCTATTTCTTCACCACTTACAATTTTTTCCAATGCGATGTCCGAATAGAGATAGAGTGAGTCGTAAGTGCCTGAAAGGGTGTGACTTTTTATAAATTCATCATGCACCTGCGAGGCGGTTTCCCTTTCTGCATATTCCAGCTTCGGGTCATAAAGAACCTTAAAGCGTGGCCTGCCGGATTTTAGTTTGACATACCGTATCACATCGGGTGGGGAATAGGCGGTTGTTTTGTCCTCAAGATAGTAGCGGGGCATAAAGTCAATGATTTCGAAGCTGTCTGTGCCATTTGAAAAATGAGTAACCAAAATATTGGTTTTTGGTATATATCGCTGATTACATAGGTAATCATCACTTGTTATGAATTCAAAACTTCCCCCTTTTTGGGTGTCAAGAATTTTGGCAAAAACCGAAGCCGAGTCAAACATCGGAAAGCAAAGCCATTCCATATTGCCCTCTTTTGAAACAAGTGCAGCCGTTCTGCAATTTCCTATAATTCCGTAATCCAGATGTGTCATTTTTAAATGTTTGTTAACTTTTATTTAAATATTTTCTGATTTGACCGTTTCTTTTTTCGGGCACTCCCTTTTCAAAAAAAGGAAGTTGAAAGTGTGCCGGATGATCATTGAAACAGAAATTTCCTGTAAAATTTTCATCGTTAACGCACTGTTTCTGCTGTGTTGACCGGAAAAATAAATCCGAAGGATTCTTTCTCCGGTTTGTAAGACAGATGGCAGTCAGATTTTCAGTGATGGTAAAAAAAGCCGCAAATAGTTCCTGGTTTTTCAGGAATTCCGGTGCTGCAAATGTTGTGTCGTGTTTTGTGAAATGCGTAAGTTTTAGTATCATAATGGCACACAAATATATAAAACAATGAGTCGATTTTTAATTATTTCAAACCGGTTGCCTGTTCAGGTAGGTATTTCAGAAGAGGAAATTCAGATAACTCCAAGTGTTGGCGGCCTCGCCACCGGAATGGTAACCGTGAGCAAATCGTTTGAGAGTTTGTGGATCGGATGGTCGGGTGTTGACCAAAGCAAACTTTCAGAAACACAGCAAAAAAAGGTGGATGAAGCGCTGAAAAAAGAGGAGTGTGTGAATGTTAACCTCACCGAAGAGGAAGTGGAACTTTATTATGAAGGTTTCAGCAATAAGACCATCTGGCCGCTGTTCCATTATTTTAATCAGTTTGTGGAGTATGAAGAAGAGCAGTGGGAAGCTTACAAACAGGTGAACCGGAAATTTGCCGGGGTGATTGCCCAAAACATGGAAGGGGTGGATAAAATCTGGGTGCATGACTACCATTTGTTGTTGCTTCCGCAGATGATAAAGGAAAAATTCCCGGATGTAACCATCGGTTTTTTTCTGCATATTCCCTTTCCGTCTTATGAGCTTTTTCGCATTCTTCCCTGGCGCAAAGAGATCATTAACGGGATGTTGGGAGCAGATTTGCTTGGTTTTCACACGTTTGACTATGAGCGGCACTTTATGAGCTCGGTGCGCCGTTTGTTGGGCTATGACATAAATATCAATGAAATCAGCCTTCCCAGGCGGATTGTGAAAGTGGATAATTTCCCGATGGGTATTGATTACGATAAGTTTCACGATGCTGCCGTCGCTTCGCAAAAACGTTCTGTCCGCGACCGGTCAGAAATCCGGAAAGAGTTTGAGCGCTACTATCTGCTTCATCCCGAAACCAAATTTATACTTTCAATCGACCGGCTTGATTACACCAAGGGATTGATAAAAAGACTCGAAGCTTTCGAGTATTTTCTTGAGGAATATGAAGAATACCGCGACAAGGTTACTCTGGTGCTTCTTGCTGTTCCTTCCCGCATCGGGGTTGACCAGTACCAGCAGATGAAAAGCGAAGTGGACGAAGTGGTGGGGAGGATCAATGGAAAATACTCCTCCATCAACCGTACTCCCGTCTGGTATTTTTACCGCTCCATGTCTTTTGAAAATCTGGTGGACTTATACAACTATTGCGAGATTGCACTGATTACACCTGTACGCGACGGAATGAATCTGGTTGCCAAAGAGTTTATTGCCTCCAGAACAGATAACCGCGGGGTGCTTATTCTCAGTGAGATGGCCGGCGCTTCAAAAGAAATGGGCGAAGCATTGCTGATTAACCCCAACGATAAGGCACAAATTGCATCTGCCATTAAAAAAGCCATTGAAATGCCCGTTGAAGAACAGACGGAACGGATCACAGCCCTGCAAAGCCGCCTGAAACGCTACAACGTGGAAAAGTGGGCATCTGATTTCCTGAATACCCTGAATATTACAAAGGAGAAAGAGAAAAAATACCTTGCAAAAAAACTGACAAGTACTGCAAAAAACAGACTAATAAAAGATTTTTGCCAATCGGAAAACCGCATTTTGTTTCTTGATTATGACGGTACACTCACCGGTTTCAAGGATAATCCAAAACATGCAAAGCCTGACAAGGAGCTGTATGAGTTGCTCGATAAGCTCGTTGAAAATCCAAAGAACAGGGTGGTGCTGATTAGCGGAAGGGATAAAGACACCTTTGAAGCGTGGTTTGGGGAAAAACCCTACACCCTGATTGTGGAACACGGCGTCTGGATTCGTGAAGTCAATGGTGAATGGGAGATGACAGAACCTCTTGATGCTTCATGGAAAGAGAGTATTCGTCCGGCACTGGAATTTTATGTGGATCGTACGCCGGGTTCGTTTATTGAAGAAAAAAACTACAGTCTGGTGTGGCATTACCGCAAGTCAGACCCTGACCTGGGAATAAACCGGGCAATTGAGCTTAAAGATGAGCTGACCAGTCTGGTTTCCAACCTGAATCTTGAAATTCTGGAAGGCAGCAAGGTGATTGAGATAAAAAATATCGGAATCAATAAAGGGCGTGCGGCGCAAAAAGTGCTTCATGCACAGCCTGCCGATAAAATCGTGGCAATAGGCGACGACTGGACCGATGAGTTCCTGTTTACTGATCTGCCGCAGGAAGCCATTACGATAAAGGTGGGGATGGCACACACAATCGCAGGTTTTAAAGTGGAAAGCTTCAGGGAAGTGCGGGAATTGCTGAAGAATCTGATTTGTGAATAGTGATTTTGAAATTCGGGTTGCAGACTTTGTGCTTCTTCCATGTTTTTTTCTCTATCTTTCGGCGCTAAAACGACGCCATGTCCAAGTTTCCACATTATCAGCAACCCGATGCCATGGATTGCGGCCCGACTTGCCTTCGGATCGTGGCAAAATATTTTGGGAAGCATTATAATCTGGATACGCTGCGCAACCTGACATGGAAAACCCGCGAAGGCGTTTCACTGCTCACCATCAGCGATGCCGCAGAAAAAATCGGATTCCGCACCCAGGGCGTTCGCATCACTGCCGGCAAATTGACGGAAATTCCGCTGCCGGCAATCATCCACTGGACACAGAGCCACTTTGTTGTGCTCTATAAAATCAGAAAGCGAAAGAATAATCTGGAGTTCCATGTTTCCGATCCGGCACACGGACTGATAAAGTACAGCCAG
>CAZVAD010000135.1:0-6291 GCA_964624645.1 uncultured Mariniphaga sp. | reverse complement strand
GCCAGTTTATTTTCCGGATGCGCGAATTTGAACAGATGGAAATGCAGTTTTTTGTACGTCCGGGTACCGAACTGGACTGGTTTGAAAAATGGAAGGAAATCCGCATGAAATGGCACCAGGCGCTTGGATTCGGTGAAGAGAACTACCGGTTCCGCGAGCACGATAAACTGGCTCATTATGCCAATGCCGCCGTGGATGTGGAATATAAATTCCCCTTTGGTTTTAAAGAGGTGGAAGGCATTCATTCACGCACCGATTACGACCTGGCTCAGCATGAAAAGTATTCGGGAAAAAGAATGCGCTATTTCGATCCTGAACTGAATGAATCATACGTTCCGTTTGTGGTGGAGACCTCCATTGGCATTGACCGGATGTTTCTGCAGGTTATTTCAGCCTCCTATTGCGAAGAGGAACTGGAAAAGGATTCGCGTGTGGTACTGAAGATTCCGCCGGCGCTGGCTCCGGTAAAACTTGCGGTATTGCCTCTGGTGAGAAAAGACGGCCTGCCCGAAATTGCAAGAAAGATTGTGGATAACTTGAAATTCGGATTCAACTGCCAGTATGACGAGAAAGATTCCATTGGCAAGCGCTACCGCCGCCAGGATGCAATCGGAACGCCTTTCTGTGTTACCGTTGACCATCAAACCGCTCAGGATAACACGGTTACTATCCGGTACCGCGACAGCATGGAGCAGGAACGGGTGGATATTTCCCGGTTGGAAGAAATTATTTCCGAAAAAGTGAGTATGCGGAAATTGATTGAAAATTTATAACTTTATATTTTTCCGCTGAGGCAGCCGGGCGGAGTTTTATTTTTTTCTCTGCCTCTGCCCTGCGGTTTTGTCTTTTAGGCTGACGTTTTCATTAATATGCGCCATGAAAAGGGTTCTGATTATCACATACTACTGGCCGCCAAGCGGCGGCGGAGGGGTGATGCGTTGGCTGAAAATGTCGAAATATTTACCGGAAGCCGGATGGAAACCGGTTATTTATACTCCTGAAAATCCCGATGCACCTGTTGTTGATGAGAGCTTATTATCCGAAATCCATCCGGAAACGGAAACCATAAAAACCCCTATCTGGGAGCCTTATGGAATTTTCAGAAAGTTGACGGGCAAAAAGAAGGATGAAAAGTTTCAGGTCGGATATATTTCCGATGCTTCGGAAGGCGATTGGAAAAACCGCCTGTCGGTTTTTATCCGCGGGAACTTTCTGATTCCCGATCCCCGGAAATTCTGGGTCAGACCCTCCGTGAAATTTCTCACGAATTACCTGAAGGAAAATCCAGTGGATTTGATTGTTTCCACCGGTCCGCCCCACAGCATGCACCTGATTGCCCTTGCGCTGAAGAAAAAAACAGATATTCCATGGATTGCAGACTTCCGTGACCCCTGGAGCGGCATCTATTTTTATGATAAATTGCGCCTTACCCGGCGGGGCGACAAAAAACACCGGAAGCTGGAGCTGAAAGTGCTTGAAAATGCGAATTCTGTGGTAACGGTTAGCCCGGACTGGGCAAAAAACCTGGAAAAGATTTCAGGCAGAAAAGTGGAGGTTGTCAACAACGGATATGACCCCGCAGATTTTGAAAACCTGCCGGTTCCTTCTGAAAGTGAGTTCGCTGTCGGGCATTTTGGCGCCTTCAATGCAGACCGGAATCCCGTGTTGCTCTGGAAAGCTCTTGGCGAGCTGGCCAAAGAAAATGATGAACTCAAAGGTAAACTCAAAATCCGGCTGATTGGAGAGACCGGCGATCCGGTTATCCGGGAAATCCGGGAAAACGGACTGGAAAACAACCTCATACGAATCGGACATCTTCCCCACAGGGAAGGTTTGGAGGAGCTTGCAAAATCACAGATTTTGCTGCTGCCAAACATCATTGCTCCCGATGCCAAAGGGGTGATTCCGGGAAAATTGTATGAATACCTGGCACTGAAACGGCCGGTTCTTGCAATCGGGGAAACGGATTCCGATATTGCAGCAATTATTTCGGAAACCAATGCCGGCATCATGCTGGATTTTAATGATTTTGACGGAATGAAAACCGTTTTGAAAAATTATTTCAAACGCTATCAGGAGAACAAATTAAAGGTTCAGTCAAGCGGGATTGAGCAATTTTCCCGGAAAAATCTGGCCAAAAGATTTATTTCGCTTGCCGGACAGTAGCCAGCCAATACTTTATCAGACCACGACAATATTAAAAAACTATTAATTATGCAAACAAGGATTTCTTTTCGGATAGGCATCATTTTGCTGCTTCTTCCGGTCTGGTCGTGCGCTCAGAATGGCGATCCGTTTTTTGCACTGCGCCATCACATGGTGAAAAACCAGATTGAAGCCCGTGGAATTTCCGATAAAAAAGTGCTGGAGGCTTTCCGGAATGTTGAGCGCCACAGGTTTGTGCTTCCTGAATATATCCCTTATGCCTACTCCGATTCGCCGTTGCCCATTGATGAGGGGCAAACCATTTCCCAACCATACATTGTGGCGTTTATGACTGAAATTCTCCGGCTGAAAAGAACGGACAAGGTGCTGGAAATCGGCACAGGCTCAGGGTATCAGGCTGCAATTCTGGCCGAGCTGTGCGATTCGGTTTTCACCATCGAAATTTTTGAAAAACTTGCCCGGAAAGCAGAAAAAGTGTTTGATGACTTAGGTTACGAAAATATCCGGACAAAGACCGGGGACGGCTATCTGGGATGGCCGGAACATGCGCCGTTTGATGCTGTTATTGTAACCTGTTCGCCGGCTGAAGTGCCTGATCCACTGAAAGAACAACTTGCCGAAGGCGGCAGAATGATTATTCCGGTGGGAAAAGACCCGGTGCAACATCTTGTGCTGCTGCAAAAACGAAAAGGAAAATTGCGCGAGGAAAAAGTGCTGCCGGTCCGGTTTGTACCCATGATCGATTCCGGCGGGAAAAAATACTGACCCCGGCAGCCCAGCCGGTACAAATGGCAATTCGCTTTCCGGATATTTCTTTTAATTTCGCAGATTCTTTTATTTTAATTGCATTTTATGTGGCTAAAAGTCTCGGGGGTTATCCTCAGAAATAAAATACTTTTGTTGACTATTCTGGTGATTATCACGTTGTTTCTGGGATATAACGCCCGGAAAGTGGAGATGTCCTACGAATACGCATCATTGCTCCCCAAAAAAGATCAGGCATACAAAGACCATCAGCAGTTTGTTGAAACTTTCGGAGAAGAGGGAAACCTGATTATCATTGGCGTTCAGGATTCTGCTTTTTTTCAGGCCGCCCGTTTTCAGGCCTGGAAGCAGATGTGCGAAAAACTGGAAGAAATTGAAGGAGTGGAAGACCTTCTGTCTGTTTCAAATGCTTATAATCTGGTAAAAAACAGTGAAGAGCGAAAGTTTGAAACCGAGGAGATGTTCCCGGATTCCCTCATTTCGCAGGAAGAGCTGGAAAAAAGAGCAGAAATATTCAACCAACTGCCATTTTACCGTAATCTGGTTTTCAATCCCGAAAGTCAGGCCTATTTGCTGGCAATCACAATCAACAAGGACAAAATGCATTCGAAAGAGCGCGAAAAGCTGGTCAGGTCTATTGTGAAAATTGCCGGGAAATATGAAAAGGAACAACAGGTTGACCTGCACTACTCCGGGTTGCCATACATCCGGGTGATTAACTCCATTCAGATAAAAAAGGAGATATATATTTTCAGCTTGCTGGCGCTCGCCATTTGCATTATTGTACTTTTTCTGTTTTTCCGCTCGTTCAAAGCGATATTCTTTCCCGTAATTATTGTTTTGACGGGAGTGGTCTGGAGCATGGGAATACTTGCCCTGTTTGGCTATAAAATCACCCTGCTGACCGGAATGATTCCCCCGCTGCTCATTGTGATCGGAATTCCAAACAGTATTTATATGCTGAATAAATTTCACCACGAATACATTCAGCACGGGAATAAAATCAGGGCGTTGCAACGGGTAATCATCAAAATCGGAAACTCTACTTTTATGACAAACCTGACCACGGCAGCGGGTTTTGCAACGTTCATCATCGTGGAAAGCGATATTCTGAAACAATTCGGGATTGTGGCATCAATAAGCATCATGGGACTGTTTTTGCTGTCGCTGATGCTGATACCCATCATTTTCAGCATCATTGGCCCGCCTTCCACAAAACATCTGAATCACCTGAACAACAAGTATATATCTAAAATTATTGACCGCCTGATTCTGATTACAAAGAATTACCGGCGGGAAGTTTATATCGTTTCGGTGGTGATTTTAGCCTTTGGTTTCTATGGCATCACACGCATAAAAAGTTCGGGGTATATGGTGGATGATATTCCGGAAAGCGACCCGATTTACAAGGATTTGAAATTTTTTGAATCAAATTTTGACGGGCTGATGCCCCTCGAAATAATGATTGACACCAAAAAGCCCGGCGGGGTGATGCAGCCCGCCACTTTTGCCAAACTGGATCAATTGGATGAAAGCTTATCGAAATATTCTGAGCTTTCGCCTTCGCTTTCGCTGCTCAATCTGCTGAAATTTTCAAAGCAGGCATTCTACAACGGCCATGAAAATTACTACAGCCTGCCCAACAGCCGCGAGCAGAGCTTCATTTTGCAGTATGCAAAAATGGATGGCAACGGCGCCGGACTTCTGCATTCATTCATGGACAGCGCCAGACAGGTCACCCGGGTGAGTATCCGGATGAAAGATGTGGGTACCAAACGGATGGAAGAGCTTTATACGGCATTTCAAGCGGATATTGAATCCATTTTTCCGGCAGATAAATACGATGTGGTGATCACAGGTTCCAGCGTCACCTCATTCAAGGGAACCCAGTATCTGGTGAAGAACCTATTCTCAAGCCTTGCGCTGGCCATTGTACTGATTTCATCTTTTATGGCGGTAATGTTTGCCTCCTGGCGCATGGTGATTATGTCGCTGATCCCCAATATTATTCCGCTGATTTTCACGGCTGCCATCATGGGATTCACAGGAATTCCCATTAAGGCGTCAACTATATTGGTATTTAATATCGCCTTTGGAATTTCGGTGGACAGCGCCATTCATTTTCTGAATAAATACCGGCAGGAACTGGTTTCAACCTCCGGTGACATTCGCCGGTCGGTGGTGCTTGGACTCAAGGAAACCGGCGTGAGCATGATTTATACGGTGGTTGTGCTTTTCTTTGGTTTTGGGATATTTTCGCTGTCCGGCTTTGGCGGCACCGTGGCAATGGGGGTGCTGGTTTCGCTCACGCTTCTGGTTGCCGTAACTTCCAACCTGATTTTGTTGCCTTCCCTGCTCACCGGCCTTGAAAAATGGAGCTCCATCAGCGCTTTCAGGCGTTCGCTTATCCAAATTTACAAAGATGAGGAGCAAGGCGAACTGAAAGAGGCTAAAGTGAAGGTCAAGAGTTACGAAACAAGAATAGTGAAAAAAATCCCCGAAAAGTATGATTAATCGAATGAAAAAGTGAAGACCAATGTGCCCGATTGAAGAGTTACAGGAAAAAATCAATGCGGAAATTACAAAGCGCATGAGCGGACTGACCGGCCAGAAACCGGCAGAGCTGTACGCTCCGGTGGAATATTCCCTCTCCGTTGGGGGGAAGCGCCTGCGCCCTGTGTTGTTGTTGCTGGGCTACAACATTTTTTCGGAAGATGTGGATAAGGTTTTGCCTGCTGCATTGGCTCTGGAGGTCTTTCACAACTTCACGCTTTTGCACGATGACATCATGGACAAGGCCGGAGTGCGCCGCAACAAACCCACCGCACATGTGAAGTTTGGAACCAACAATGCCATCCTTTCGGGAGATGCCATGGTTTTTCTCTCCTATCAGTATCTTTTTGAATGCAAGTCGCCAAACCTGATGAAAGTTACCGAACTGTTCACCAAATCGGCGCTGGAAGTCTGCAAAGGGCAGCAATACGACATGGATTTTGAAAACCGCATGGAGGTAACCGAAGCGGAATATCTGGAAATGATCAGGCTGAAAACAGCGGTGTTGCTGGGGTTGAGTCTGAAAGCCGGCGCGTTGCTTGCCAGTGGTCCGCAGAAGATTGCCGGGCAACTTTATGATTTTGGATTAAACCTTGGAATGGCGTTTCAGTTGCAGGATGACTGGCTGGACAGTTACGGGAATCCCGAAGCATTCGGAAAAAAAATCGGCGGGGATATTCTCTCCAATAAAAAAACATTTCTGCTGATTTCTGCCTTGCAAAAGGCAACAGGCAGCACAAAAGAGGCCTTGGAAACCTGGCTGAGCAAGAGCTCGTTTCATGATGATGAAAAAATAGCGGGAATCAT
>CAZVAD010000134.1:0-6470 GCA_964624645.1 uncultured Mariniphaga sp. | reverse complement strand
AAATATAAAATATGATTCTTTGCGTCCTTTGTCGTTGAAATCTTCATCACATATTACCCATCATAGCGCTTTCTTCAGTAAATTATTCAAATCTTATGCGCTTTTGTGAGAATTAAAGATTATCATGTAGATTTGTAAAAATACCGATTAACACATGGAATTTCTTTTAGACAACCCGGAAAGCGAAAATAATTTTCAGCAATTGCTCCGCCTGATTAATCTTCGGAAGAATGGCGAAACCGCCGCTTTGCTGAAAAGTCAGGGAATTGAATACCCCCGCAACATGGGCGTTCCCCTGACCGAACTGCGCGAACTGGCACAACAATACGAACCGGATCATTTGCTGGCGCTGAAACTTTGGAACAAGCAATGGCGCGAAACCATGATTCTGGCCACGCTTTTGGACGAACCCGAAAAGGTTACGGAAGAGCAGATGGACTTCTGGACAAAAAGCTTTCAAAACCATGAAATTGCAGAGCAGGCCTCTTTCAATCTGTGGGTGAAAACCAAATTTGCCTTTGCCAAAGCCATTGAATGGGGGCGCGGCAAAAAACATCTGGTGCGTTTCACCGGAATTCACCTGATGGGACGGCTTGCCATCGTGCAGACATCGGCCATTGACGAAATGTTTGAACCTTTTTTTGAAGAGCTTGAAGTGCTGGGCAGAGACCCGCGGTTGTATGTTGTTATTCACCGCACGGTGATTGCTCTGGGAACCCGCTCCAGGAAAATGAACGGACAGGCTTTGCAACTGGCAGATTCTTTCAGGCATTATGAATACCTGAACACACAAAAATTAGGTGAAACTTTGCGCGAGGAACTCTCCGCAGATTATATATCTTTTAGAATTAATTGAAAATGAAAAACATCCTTGCATCTTTTGATGCTGTAATCTTTGATATGGACGGAGTGCTTGTTGACTCGGAGCCATTTTATACCGAAGCGGAACAGGTTATTTTCCGGAAAGTGGGGCTGGACATTTCAGAAGCGGAGCACCAGACCTATCAGGGGACGGCGAGCGTACTCATGTGGGAGCTGATAAGAGAAAAGCACGGAACACCACATTCCGTGGAAGAACTGGAGGAAATTTACGTAAACCAGGTTACGCCATACTTTGATTCCCTGGAAACCATCGACCCCATGCCCGGCGTTGAAGCGCTGATAAAACGGCTCAAGCAGAAAAATACTCCCATTGCGCTGGCCTCATCGTCATACATTGATGTGATTGAAATCATTCTCCGGCGCACCGGACTAAAAAAATATTTTGAAGTGGTTGTGGACAGCCGGAGGGCACAATCCAGCAAGCCTGCGCCGGATATTTTCCTGCTGGCAGCAGAAGAGTTAGGCGTTGCACCTCAAAAATGTGCCGTTATTGAGGATTCCACAAACGGAATCAGGGCGGCAAAAGCAGCCGGCATGTACTGCATAGCATTTGCCGGCGCTGACATCGGTTTGCAGGATCATTCGGAAGCCGACCTGGTGATTTCGGATTTCAATTCCCTGAGTTAAACCGGCGCTTCGCCGGTGCTCAATTCGGCAAAATATTTATAAAACAGCGGAATAGTTTTGATTCCGTTGAAAAACTGCTCCAGCGGGAAGTTTTCATTGGGTGAATGGATGGCATCCGCCTCAAGACCGAATCCAAGCAAAATGGATTTGATGCCTAAAATTTCCTCAAAAGCGGAAATAATCGGAATGCTTCCGCCTGAGCGTACCGGCACCGGCGGTTTCCCGTAAACTTCCGCCACAGCTTTTTCAGCCGCTTTGTAGGCAGGAATATCTATCGGACAGACATATCCGGGGCCGCCATGCAGCGGGGTAACCTCCACTTTCACTGATTTTGGCGCAATGCTCTCAAAATGCTTCTTGAATAATCCGGCAATTTTCTCGTGGTCCTGATCGGGAACAAGGCGGGTTGAAATTTTCGCAAACGCTTTTGAAGGCAGAACCGTTTTGGCGCCTTCGCCGGTGTAGCCGCCCCAGATTCCGCAAACATCAAACGACGGACGGATTCCGGTGCGCTCGCCCGGGGTATAGCCAACTTCTCCGGCCAGCTCTTCCACACCGATGGCTTTTTTGTACTCTTCTTCGTCAAAAGGTGCGTTGCCAAGGAGTTGACGTTCTTCCGCAGAAACTTCCTGCACGTCATCATAAAATCCGGGAATGGTTATCCTGCCGTTTTCATCGGTCATCTGTGCAATCATGGCGCTGAGCACATTGATGGGATTGGCCACTGTTCCGCCAAAAAGCCCGGAGTGCAGGTCGCGATCCGGACCCGTAACCTCCACCTGCCAGTAAGCCAGGCCGCGCAGTCCGGTTGTAATCGACGGGATATCGGCAGCAATCATGGAAGTGTCGGATACCAGAATCACATCTGCTTTCAGCATCTCCCTGTTTTCAATGCACCATTTCCCCAGATTGGGCGACCCGACCTCCTCTTCGCCTTCAATCATAAACTTCACATTGCAGGGCAATGTATTTGTTTTCACCATCAGCTCAAATGCCTTGGCGTGCATCATGCTCTGTCCTTTGTCGTCATCAGCGCCGCGCGCCCAGATTTTTCCGTCGCGAATTTCAGGTTCAAAAGGGTCGGACAGCCATTTTTCAATGGGGTCAACCGGCATCACGTCCATGTGGGCATACACCAAAACGGTAGGCAGTTGCGGGTCAATGATTTTCTCGCCATAGGTCACCGGATTTCCATCGGTTTCATAGATTTCAGCCTGGTCTGCCCCCGATGAAAGCAGCAGCTTTTTCCAGTATTCAGCCGCTTTGTACATATCCGGTTTGTGACTTTTTACTGAACTAACGGACGGAATGCGCAGCAATCCGAACAGCTCTTCTAAAAAACGGTCTTTGTTATTTTCAATATAACTAACAATGGTTTCCATGATGTGAAAATTTTATGTGAAAAATAATGGTGAAAAATACGCTTTTCTGACTGAACACGAAAAATCAGGGGCAATAAAAAACAAAGGGCAGGCCTGAGATGGCTGCCCTTTGTCCGTTTAATGTCATTGCATCAAAAATTTAGTCAACAATCTGGGTAAATTTGGGATTGCTGAAATATTTGACAAATTCAATATCGGTTTTGGCTTTCGCCTTCATATCCGGATTGTACTGAACTGCGGCGCCTAAGCTTTCAAACAGCAGGTTTTCACGTGCTGTGCGTGCGCCGATAACTGCTTTCAGATACTCTTTCATAAAGCAGTTGGGGCGTTCAAAAGCTTCCAGGTCTCTGAGTGCTCCGTTATTGTCGCCGGCAAGAATTTTTGCAAGTCCGGAATTCACGTCCTGAAAATCGCTGAAATATCTGACAGCCTGCTCATAGTTGGCTTTCTTCAGGCTTACGATTCCCTGGTTGTAATTCACCTCTTTACCCGCTCCGGTAGCAGCGCCGAAAAGCGTTTCCGCTTCGGCAATCTTGTTTTCGTACAATGCAATGGCTCCCAGGTTGTTTTTAACAACCGGTTCATTGTTTCTCAATGTTTCCGCCTTTTCAAACAACGGTTTTGCATCATTGTATTTCATTTGATTTACAAGTACATAGCCTGCATTGTTTGGCCCGCGCCAGTCATTGGGATAAACCCGGATGAACGAGTTGTAAATTGACAATTGCTCGCCGAGGTCTTCAAAAAGAGTGGCTGCATAAAGCAGTTCTGCCGGATTCAGTGATGCCGGGTCTGATTTTGCAAGCGCCATCAGCTCTTCGTCCGTTTTTCCGATCAGCTCAACGCTGGTGAGCAGTTTTGCACGGCGCAACTGCGGGAGAATGTCATCGGCAAGGGTGGTGAAAGTCTCCGAAAGGTTTCTGATTTCACGCTCGCGAACCTCCGGGTCGGTGTACATGGAAAGTACACGCAGCACCAGGTCTTTGTCCTGAATGTTGGAAGCTTCAACCAGTTTTTTGAATCCGTCCCAGTCTTCCGGCGTATAGCGTGTTTTCGGATTGATGTCAACACCAAGCTCTTTCAGACGCCTTGCCACATAGTCGGAAGATGAATCTTTTCTCTTGCTTGCCAGTTCGGTATTGAAATCAATGGATCCGTCGGGTGATGCATAAGCTGAAATTTCAACGTTTCTCAAGTCAATACGCTCATTTTCACTGGCATTTTTTGTATATTGAAAATATTCAATAATATCTTTTTTGGTCAGCTCTTCATTCCGAAGGTTTGCCCGGTTGATCAGATAGAGAATATCCGCCATCATTTCATCGGGAACAATTCTCTGGAACGGGTCAATGTTCGGGTCATATTTTCCGCTGGTGTTGGGTTCGCGCTGAACGCCAAGAATCGGTTTCGGGAAATTGGCGACCATTGTGCTGGTGGCAATCACTCCATCAGCAATTTTCACCGGAGCGAAATCGAGGGATTTGGCTCCCTGCGTAGCGGTCATTTTTACAACAAGCTCCGATTTTCTCATGGCTTCCTGAAAATCAGCCGCATCTTTATAGCTGAATGTTCCGCCGGCATTGTAGCTCACAACGCGGTTGTTTCCCTGAACTTTCTCACCCTGAAGACTGACGGGGCTGAACTCACTTTCGTTGTTGCCATATTTCAATACAGGGGTTACGGTCAGTGTCGCTTTTTTTGCAAAGTATTTTACCGGAAATCTTCCGTCAACAGTCAGGTCAACTTTTCCGGCATGGGTTTCCAGTACTTCAGGCGTTACCCTGAACTGAATCTGATCAGCATTTTTCTTCATCTTTTTCAAACCGGCACAGCCCGAAAAAAGCAAAGCAAAAACTGTAAAAAGAAGTAAAAAATTCGAGTTGATTTTTTTCATATCACACAATTATTTTAAGTTGAATAAATTTTTTTCAATCCATCACAAAAATAGTAAGGTTTTTTAACATCAGAAAATTGAAAAGCCGTTTTTTAGCTCAAATTCAGGTAATTTATACCCAAACTGTAATTGTTTTTGAAAAGAAGCGCTTTTATTGCCTGGTAATGTTCCGGGTCTTTCACAAAATCCAGTTTGTTCACATCCACAATCAGGACAGGAAAGGTTGTTATCCCTTTCAGAAAATTGAGGTAGCCCTCCCTGATTTTATCTAAATATTCGCCGGTAATGTTTAGCTCATATTCTCTGCCGCGCTTTTTAATATTTTCCAGCAGCCTGGAAGTTTCCGTATGAAGATAGACATAAATGTCAGGCTTGGGGAATGTGTCGGAAGCCATGTTGAAAAGCTGGCGAAACAGGTGGTACTCATCCGGCTTCAGCGTGTTTTTTGCAAAAATGGCAGTTTTTGAAAAATGGTAGTCGGCAATAAGCAAAGCGTGAAACAGGTCGGGGTTGAGCACATCTTTTTTCATCTGATTGTAGCGTGAAGCCAGAAACGAAAGTTCCAGCGGAAAGGAATAGCGTTCGGGATTTTCATAGAAACCGGGCAAAAAAGGATTCTCCTCATATTGCTCGGCGATGAGTTTCCCGTTTAAATCGGCGGCAAGCATCCCGGCAAGCGTGGTTTTTCCCGAGCCGATATTTCCCTCGATCACTAAAAAACGCATGGATTTTTATATTACATAAGTTTTTTTTCTGCCCTCACTTTTGAGTCTCTTTTGTTTCCGGCAAAATAGCCCAAAAGCAGGCCGGCTACAAATCCTGCCGAGAGCATGGCATAATCCCATGCCGGAAAGATTTTCATCAGCAAATACCCCAAAACCAATCCGGCCAGCATTCCGAAAAAGGAAAACAGATAGGTGTAATAGTAGGGCGGGAAAAAACCGTGCTCTTTCTGCATGTGCCCCGACAGCCGGCTGATGAGCCGGTCGTATTCCCGACGCGCTTTTCCGGGAACATTGATTGCCTGATCAAAAGTCTTTACAACTTCCTGAACATTCAATTTTTCCACATGGCACACGGGACATTCTTCAGAAAAACCGGCAGTGCGCTCAATATTCCGTTTAAACTCGTCCGTCCTGAAAAACCGCTGATCGCGTAATTTTGTGCCTTCCAGTTTTTCGTCAATCTGTGAAATCATCTGTTTTGCCCACTCATTCATAATTGATACCTTTTAGAACCTGATTTTTGAATAAAAGTAACGATAAAACTGCTATTTTTTATCCGAAAGGCAAAATCTGATAAAAATTTTCAATCCATTCCGGGTTTAATCAAAGCTTTGGTTATAACCTGAAAGCTGGAAACCGAAACCGGATTGTCTTATTGAATAATTGGTATAATGGATAGCTGGTACCAAAGAAACAAAAAATGTATAATTCCTGTTTTTTTGATGTCTTATCTGTCTGATTGTCCGACAGGAAGCGTTAAATGAAATAAAAACCATATAAAGCTGAAAAAAGTTGTTCTTAAAAGATTTCTGTATTAATAAAATACTTAGATTTGTCATAAGTTCAATTGCAATCCAAACGTTCATTCAAAAAAGAAGGAAGAATTGTGCTTTACAAGACAATAAAAATTTTCACATTTTATAAATTAAAAATCAAATAATTATGAAAAAATTTTACTTG
>CAZVAD010000133.1:0-6532 GCA_964624645.1 uncultured Mariniphaga sp. | reverse complement strand
AGGAGAATACACCATCAATTACACCATTTGTGAGATTCTGAATCCTGATAACTGCAATAATGCAGTGGTAACCATTACGGTGGAAGCCGCAGAAATCGTTGCGTTACCGGATATCAACCAGACGCCGCAAGACACACCCGTCAGTGGCAATGTGCTTTCCAACGACATCGGTGAAGGTGAACTGAAAGTGGGCGAAGCAACTTATCTGGATGAAAACGGAACCACCAAGCCGCTCATATCTGGTGTTCCAACGGTGATATATGACTCCGAAGGAAACAAGGCAGGAACCCTGACCCTTCAGCCAGATGGAAAATATACATTTGTCCCTGAAGAAGAATACACGGGAAGTGTAACCGTCAATTACAGTGCAGAAGACTTTAATGGTTTCCGGGATGAAACCACACTGACCATTCTTGTGATTCCGGAAGCTGAAGCAGGAAAAAATAATCCGCCGGTTGCACAGGATGATGTGGCTAAAACACTGGAGAACACTCCTGTTTCTTCCAATGTACTTTACAATGATTCCGATCCCGACGGCGATGAGCTGACAGTAACGGAGGCAACCTATATTGATGAGAGCGGTACGGAACAACCCTTCCCGATTGGTACGCCAACCCCGGTATATACCGTTGAAGGCGAACCAGCAGGAGTACTTGTCCTGAACGATGACGGAAGCTTCACTTTCACTCCCCGAAACGGATTTACAGGAAAAGTGGCGCCGGCAACCTATGTCATTGAAGATGAAGACGGACTGACCGACAGCGCTGTACTGCACATCATTGTACTGGAAAATGACGGGGTGAATACCACTTTTGCCAGTGATGATACCAACTCAGCGCCACAGGGAGTAACCATGACCGGCAACGTGCTGGATAATGACTTCGACCCCGAAGGCGACAAACAAAGAGTTGCCGAAGTGTGGATCGACGGCATAGTCCATTTGCCGGGAACTGAAATCACAATTGCCGGCAAGGGAACATTTACCATCGGCAGTGACGGTGACTATACTTTTGTACCGGAAGGAGATTTTACAGGGACTGTTATCGTAGAACAGGTTATCTGTGATTTCGGAACACCGTACGCATGTGACAATGCTACGTTGTATCTGACCACATTGCCCATCGGTACCAAAAACTACTGGCACGGCACCAAGAACAACAACTGGGCAGATGAAGAAAACTGGACAGCTCTGTATGTCCCTGCAGAAGGGGAAGATGTGGAATTTGCCACCGAAGCGAACAACGGCGCCACAGGTAACGGAAACGGATTGGGTGCAGCAATCAATGATTTGCATCTGGATACCGACCGGATTATTGGTAATTTAATCAATGACTCAGAGGTTGACCTGATAGTTACCACCGGAAATATGCTCGTCATAAACGGTGAAGTACTTGACGACAATGACGCCGCCGGAACCATTGTGGTGAAATCCGATCCTGACCAACCCACCGGAACGTTGCTGTTTGCAGATGCTTCCAGGAACGGCGATGTGGGGGCAACAGTTGAATTCTATAATCGCGCCTACGAATGTGCTGACTGCGGATACTACCGCAAATCATGGCAATATTTCGGAATACCGGTTCAGGAATCAGAATTCCCGTTCCTGTCTCCGCAGGTGGAAACCATTCACGAATGGTCTGAACCCACCAACGGCAACAAATGGATTGTGCCCGGCTCAACACTGGATGCTTTCAGAGGATACGAAATCAACAACAGCTCAACCACCCTGCCGACTCATATATACGAGTTCAGCGGAACCTTGAATGTTGGCGATGCAAACCTCTTCACAACGAAAACGCAGAGTGTAAATTACTCCGGCATAAATCTGATTTCCAATTCATTTACCGCTGCCATTCCAATCACTACCGAAGCAATAGCTCACAATACCGGATTGCTGAATGAAGAGACCGTCTATCTGTTCAATACCGGAACCCGGGATCAGTGGCGTAAGCTGAACGGCGGAACGGTTGCAGGCATCGCAGGCGGTCAGTACCAGGCTGTTCCGTTCAACCTGGCAGGTCAGGCCGGAATACCGGACAGGATACTATCCATGCACACCTTCATGGTTGATGTTGCAACCCCGGGTGAGATCACCCTGAGTTACGGCGAACTGGTGAAAAACGAACTGAATGAATTCACCACAAAACCGTGGAAATCTGCAATAGTCGGCAGAACTGCCACACCGCAATATCCGCACATTGTACTGGATGTTGTCAGCGCTTCATTTGCAGACCGCGTATGGCTGTTTGAAAATGCCGGCACAACATACGGCTTTGACAACGGCTGGGATGGTGAAAAGATGATGGAAAGCGGAATTGCCCAGCTCTTTGTGGCAGGCGATGATGCACGTTTCTTCCAGGTGGCCACCGTGCCGCAGTTTGAAGGAAGCTTCGTAGGACTCAATCCGGGCGAAAATGAAAGCTACAGCCTGAGCATTGCCGCCTCTCCGGATGCGGAAGCACAAGGGTTATACCTGCTCGATCTGATTACCGGTCAGGCGTACCCGGTTCAAAATGGCGCGGAATATGAAATTTCTGCAGCACAGGCAGCCGACAAGCGTTTTGAGATTGTGTCGCAGATTTCCGACTCTGAATTATCATTCGATGCACTTGTAACCATCTATGTAGTGGACAATCAGATTATTGTATCCAACAAGTCGAAAGAAGACCTCACCGTTGCGGTTTATGATGCTACGGGCAAAATGCTGATGAAGCAGCAGGCAGCCCGCCAGACCACAACTTACCTCAACAACAGAGGCCATCTGGCAAGTGGAGTATATCTGGTGAATGCACGGGGAACACAATCCGTGAATGAAACGAAACGGGTGGTATTGCCGTAGATGAAATGGTTCAGTCCTGAAAAGGGCAATTGAAGAAACCAATAAGTTCTTTTGGAGCAAATAATAAAAAACGAGATTTAAGATAAATCAAGATAAATAGATTTTCTGACTTTTTCGTAGTTAAAACCCGGAGAGCCAGTGTTGACTGCGTCTCTTCGGGTTTTTCTATGGAGGCAGTTTTAGAAGACTTTCGTTTTTCCAATCTCTCCATTATCCCACCGCGCCAAAAGGACAAGTTCGGAGGATAATTCTGAAGAAACCAATACGCTCCTTTGGAGCGAACAATAAAAAAACAGCCCGGTGGAATTTTCCCCGGGCTGTTTTCATATTATCCTGAAAATATTCTCCTACTCTGAGAGCTTGAAAACGGCAAGCGGCGCCATCCGCGCTTTGTTCAGGGAGAGGGTTGTTCCGTCAGTGGAAAGATTATCCACCATTTGAAGTACCCGCGAATATTCTTGCTCTATGGTATCGGGACACGCCATCAGTGTGCTTATCCCCTGTTCAAACCGTACCATCAGCTCATTTTTTATTTTATAGTTCATCGAAATGATGTTGCAGTTGGCTTTGGTTTCAATTCTCCGCTCTCCGGAGTGAAAAATCAGGTAATGACTTTCGGGCGTACTTTCCACGGGTTTCCCGTTCAGTTCAACCAACTGCCAGCGTTTGTCCTCAACCAGGATATTTCCGTCTTTTTTCAAAACATAGTGATTCTCAAGCGCACCCGTAACAATGTTCCCCTCCATATCGAGATAGCGCACCTGGTTTTCTTCCACTTTAAACAGTGAAGACCTTTCATTTTTGGGAATGCCTTCCAAATGCACATTATTTCCCTGCCAGGAGAATTTCCCCTGAATGGTATCTCCCACGGAAATTTCCTTACCCAAATATTTTGTGGACAGAACATAAGTTTCATCGTTGTTCAGAATCAGTTCGGTCTCAATGCCTTCACAATCGGCGCAGGGAACAATTCCTGAATAACTTCCCTGCCAGTCGAGCGCAATTTGCGCGGTATGTCCATCAATCACTCCGGTCTGTTTTGATTTATTTTTTCCGGCATTGGTGCAACTCACTGTCAATGCTGCCAAAGCGGCAGCTGTCAATGTAAATTTCAAGCTTTTTTTAATCCTTGTTCTCATGTTATTGAATTTTAAATTGTTTTTTACAGATAACGTTCTCCAATGCAAAGAAGTTGCCAAAAAAATTTTCAGAATGAATCATTTGTTCATTGCCATTTACAACTGACCCGGTACTTCCCGCTTTTCAGCAGAATCCCCGCTTCACCGGCAGCCGCTATTTCCTGCTTGTTACCATCCAACAGGAATTCCTTTGCATCGCCCGGCAGCCTCACTTCGGCTTTCACTCCCACAGGGATTTCCACATCAAGCTCAAAAACTCCGTTTTTCAACTCCCAGCTGACAGCCAGCTTTCCAAAGGGTGTTTCCCTGAATGTTTCTGCCCGGGTTATTCCGTCAGGAATCTGCGGTTGAATGATCACCTCACGGTATGCCGGCACATTTTCAACCGGACGGATGCCGCCAACCGCCTGATAGAACCACGAGCCGATGCCGTTATAGCAGTTGTGAATGTGGCTTCGCTCCCCGTTCCAGTGCTCCCAGGTTGTGGTGGCGCCGTTGTCAAGCATGTATAAGTATCCGGGATAGTCCCGTTTTTTCAGCATCGAATACATAAGATCCGCTTCGTGATTTTTTGTAACCCATTCCGTGATTACAGGCAAACCTACCAGTCCGGTGGCAAGGTGCCCGTTCCAGTGCACCTCCGTTTCCCTGTAAAATGCCCCGGCAACATTGGCATACAGGTTTTCGGGGACCACTCCGGCAATCATCGGGAAAGCCAGGTCAACCTGTGTCCCTGTTCCGTATGTATTTTCTGTCGTATCAAAATATCGTTCATGAATCTTTTTCTGAAGTGCTTCCTTTTTTTGTGCATAAAGGCGTGCATCTTCCGGTTTTCCCAAAACTCCGGCAATCCGCTCCATATTGTCAAAACAAACAGCGATGAAGGAGTTGTTCACCACATCAACGGATGCTTCATCTTTCTGGTCAATTCCTTCGGGCGTGGCCCAATCGCCCAGATACCAGCCCCTGTAATCCGTATCGGGCCATTTTTTCAAAAGCCCGTCAACGCTGTGTGCATCCACATAGCCTAACCACTTTTGCATAACCGGATAATACTTCTCCAAAACCAAAGTGTCGCCATAGCTCAGAAAAGTGTTCCATGAAGCGGTGATGATAAAGCCGCACCAGTAGGGGCCTCCACCTGCCCGGTACGGATTGGGAGCGGTGTGCGGCATTCCGCCGTCTTCGCGGATTGCATCCCCCCACGCCTGCAACCAGTTGTTATACAACGGCCCCAGATTGAACATGGTCTGTGCGGTCAGGGTTGATGCGTTTCCGTCGCCGCCGTAGCCCAAACGCTCAATCTGCGGGCAATCCACAAAGTCGCCGCCGATGCTCAGGCACTGCAGGGTATAAAACAACATATCGTGAATGGCATTCAAATCCGGATCGGAGCATTCAAATCCCGAAGCAAGCTCAAAATCCGTGTGAACCAGGTAGGCAGTCAGCGAAGCGGCATCGGGCATTTCCTTTAATCCGGTTATGCGAACATACCGGAACGCCTGGTAGTTGAACTTATTGGAAAACAGTTCCTGCCCTTCGCCGGAAGCAACATACTCATCCCAACGCCTTTCATCGTGAAACTTATTGTTATCTATCAAAAAATCAATATATTCCATTTTTACCCGCTGAGATTTTTCCAGTTTCGGAAACCGGAATTCAATCCATCCGGTTAAATTTTTTCCCATATCCACCAGAAAAGTATCGGGCGAGAGCGCCGTAATTTTTGCCGGAGCAATTTTTTCCGTCAAAGCGTTAAGCTCCGTCATCTGTGGGGTTGCACTATGCACCGGAACGTCGATCAGCGCAACCGGCTGCCAGGGATTTTCAGGATTGTCTGGTGCCAGGTCACTTTTTGCCAGTTCACCGTTTACGATTTCTCCGCCAAACCATCCGGAGCGCCAGTTGCCATGGCGTGTATAGCTGCTTTTTCGCCCCTTCCAGTCTGAGCCGGTAAAACAGAGGATTTCCCTGTTTTTCTTCTGTACTTTTTCCAACTGTGCGCGCACCACCGGCCCGTTATTCACCACGCCCGGCAACCCTTCGGTGTACCAGCCGCTTCCGAGCCAGATAATCAGGTCATTTTTCCCTTTTTTCAAAAACGATGAAACATCGTAAGTGTTGACGAGCGACCGCTTCCTGAATTCTGAAACAGCCGGCGTCAAAACACCCGGACTTGCCTTTTCCCCGTTCACATACACCTCGTGATAGCCCAATGAATTCACGTGAAGAAAATAGCCCTGCCCGGCGGTTTCCAGCTCAAAAGAGCTGTAAAGTTGCGGGCTTTCCCTGTAACCGGCGTCTGTGTTAAAAGCAATATAGGAAGCTTTCCAGTCGCTTTCGCTGAGCAGCCCCACACTGAAACTTGCCGGGCTACTCCATGCGGAAACATTGCCATCCTCGTCCCAGACCCGCACTTTCCACCATGCGGAAGCCCCTGAGTTCAAGGCTTCTCCGTTGTAGGGAACCATGATGGACTCTCCGGAAATTACTTTCCCCGGGTTCCATAAATCAGCCTTTTTTTCATTCAGCAATGAAGGGTCGCTCGCCACCA
>CAZVAD010000132.1:0-6537 GCA_964624645.1 uncultured Mariniphaga sp. | reverse complement strand
GAAAATGCCTTCGTAATAAAGTTAACCCTAACCAGAATTGTCCGGATAGACAAAAGTACTATTGCCGGAAATATGACTTAATTTATTTTGCTCCGTAAGCGCCGATGAAACTGTCCGGTGCGGGTGATTTATAGGTTTTTCCATTCACAACAATCCCTTCGGCAAAATGGCGGGTGAAGTCTGTTTTTCCGGTATTCAGAGCGGGTGAATCCGATTGAAGGTGAAAGTCCCAATCCATATCAAAAGCCGCATTCATCATGTTGGTATTCAGAGGATAGTTAACAAATTTGGGGTCATTCTCACCTGCTTTTGTACCGATGATATCATTGATCCCTTTCACAATCTCATCGCTTGGTTGAAACTGATCCACGGCTTCCTGAGTGTATCCATAATACAGCGTATTGGAAAAAACAGACCGGAGGTCTTCCGGATTTCCCGGGTCTCTTTTGATGCCGTAACGGCAATTGACAATCATATTGTTATACAGCTCTGCATAAACTGACTTTTCCACCCAAATGGAGCCGCCTTTAATCTCAGGCCTTCTCCACCCGCCATTGACAATTGTATTGTTATACACCACTGCGTGCAACTGCGGTTCACGTTCACCATCGTTTCCCATCTTCAAAGCGGCAGTGTTGGGGCTGTATAGCAGATTGAACGCAACATCAGCCTCTACGCCCGATTTGAGATTGATGGCGTCTTCCTTGGGGTCGCCAATGGCATAGATAACATTGTTGGCAATGATGGTTTTGCCGCCTTCCACATAAAGCGCATCATCGGATAAATGCCGGAAAATACTGTTTATCACCACAAGACTTCCGTTCACATTTCCATAATAGAGGGCAGGAAGATGCTTGCCGGCTTTTGCTTTGTAAAGTCCTGCTCTGACGGAAGGCGATTCCTCCGTGGTAAGCTGCCCGCCATGTTCCACAATCGTATTTTCCATCACTACCGCTTCCGAAGTTCGTGCAGCAACCATTCCTGCCCACAATCTCCCATACAGATAATCAGACGATTTTATCCACTCATCAGGAACGGTAAAAACCACCGGATTGGCTTCTGTGCCATAACAATACAGGCTTCCACGGATTATTACCTCAAGTGCAAGCGTGGAATCACTGAAAACCACTTTCACGCCTTCTTCAATAGTCAGCGACTCACCCTCAGGAATCTCAAGATGCCCTGTAATAATATAGGTTTTATTTTTTTCCCAAACTCCGGAAACCTTTCCGAATATGCCTTCTTCAGGCTCCTTGAATTCATCTTCTATGTCATCTTTTTGGCAACCTGCAACAAACAGGATAGTAAACAACGAAATCAGAAAGAGATAATTTGTCTTCATATTCAATTTTTTAATAAACGGTTTTTATAATTTCAATTTTGGGTTGCAAATTTAAGCGATGAACTTTCACACACAAAAATAAAACAGATCATTCCGCTTTTTCAGCCGGCATTCACAAAATAAAACGAACTCCCAAATAAAATGAGCGCTGAAAATAATTCCGGCGGATTAAAGTTTTGCCCTGCAACGATTGGTTCGGAACATCAACATTTTTTGTACTGGTATTATTTATATAGATAATCTTTGGGGTATTCAGCAGGTTATTTCCTTTGGCAAAAATGCTCCATCCGCGCCGGAGCTTTTTCTCAACAGAAGCATCCAACTGAATAAATGCTTTTTGCCATAAATCATTGCCGGCAAACTGAGATACAGAGCTGATGCGGTCTCCCGTATATTGCCCGGCCACCTGCGCATCCCAGCCCCTTTTCAGGTTTTTGTATAAAAGGGAAAGGTTTCCGATATGGGCCGATTGCCCGTATAAAGGGCGTGTTTCATCAACGGAAATGGTTTTCAGATTGCCGTTTTCATCCCGGATGCGTTTTGCTTTTTCTGTGGTGATCCGTGAATGGGTGTAGGTATAATTTGCCTTGAAGCCAATTTTGTTGAAATATTTGATAAAATCGACCTCTCCCCCATAATTTTCGGCATTCCCGAAATTTCCGGGTGAAAAATAGATGTCCTGTCCGCGAAGGCTGTCAGCCTTCAGGATATATTCAATGGGATTTTGAATGTGTTTATAAAAAATCCCCACCATAAACTGTTCCGCAGGATAAAGAAATGACTCAAACCTGAGGTCCAAATTATCAGCCACCGCATGTTTCAAATCCGGGTTTCCGCGTTCCACATAATCTTCGTTGACAATGGTGTAGGGCACAATTTCAAAAAAACCGGGACGGTTTACCGAGCGAAAATAGGAGCTGCGGATATTCACTTTTTCTACGGGCGAATATTTCAAATGAAGCGACGGCAAAACGTCGGTGTAAACCTGTTTTTGATCCGGACGGCTTTCGCCGATGGGAAAATCAAGTTTATAACCCTGAATGGTGGTTTCAAAACGCACGCCGCCGGTAACTTCCATGCGGTTTAAAGAGGTCTTAAACTGCACAAATTCGGCGGCAATTCTTTCCGTGGCGCTGTAATTCAGCGAGGTGCCCACACTGCCTCTGGGATTTTCAAGCCTCCATCTTATTTCATTGTATTCCTGAAAATCAATGCCAAACTCATCAAAAGAATTTGCAGGTTGAAAATAGTATTCATTATAAAAATTTCTACGTTTTTTGTCCCGGAAAAGAGCGCCAGCCGTCCACTTCACCGGCAATGATGCTACCGGCAAATAATAGCCGGCATTCATGCCGAACTCCAGATCCCTGTCGGTATTTTTTTCCCAGCGCCTGTCAAGATTTATCACCGTGGTTTTGTGGGACACAAAATTCCGATCCTCACCACGCAGGTAGATTTTGGCATTGTCCGGTATATCGTTGCCCGCAATGGAATAGACAGCCGTCCAGTCCAAATCAAGATTGTCCGACAGCCGGTGCTCCCCTTGCAGGGCGCTGTTGAAAATATTTTGCCGGGTGACCCTTGAGCGGGTTGAATAGACCAGGGAGGCGTTTCCGTTTGCCGGGTCGTATCCGCCAAGCGTCAGCAGCGTGGTTTTTGTGTCACGCACCTGATAATTGTTCAGGTTCATAAAAAAAGTGTTCCACTGGAATTTATTTTTTTCATTCAGGCGATAATCAATCTTGGAATAAAGCGCTGAGCGCAGCTCCTGCTCCGAATAATTGCGGTTTTGCATAGCGGTCAGCGTTTCGCCTCTGAGGGTGTCCACCACGTTTGACTCAAAAAACAAGCTGTTGGTTCCCCGGTAATTGTTCTGAAAATTGGCTGCCAGCAAGGCGCCTAATTTATTTTCAAAAAAACGGTTTCCTGCCGAAAACCCTGCAATAAAATCGGGGGCGGGACGCTTAAAATGATAGTCCAGCGGCCCTTTGGAAAAATCGGAAAGCGCGGCATTGTATCGCTTTTCGTGGGTTTGGTAAGGAGAGCGCTTGTGAATGTTTTTATGGTCAAAGCCCATAAAATCCCGGTCGAAAAAAATATCGTTATACCCCGATGAAAAATTAAAATTGAAAACAGGCTTTTCCGGGGCATCCTTCATCACCATGTTTACCGCTCCGCCCACAGCATTCCCCTCCATTTCGGGAGTGAGGGTTTTGAATACCTCAAGCCTTTCCAGCACTTCTGAAGGAAAAATATCAAGCGGTATATATCTGTGATTTTTGTCGGGACTTGGAATTTTCAATCCGTTGATGAGCGTATAATTGTACCGCTTATCCATACCCCGCAAAATGGCAAACTGCCCGCTTCCGGCATTGTCCATCTCCACAGAAACCCCCGAAACCCTTTTCACGATGTTGGCAACAGTCAGATCGGGAGATATTTCAATGGCGCGGTAGGAGACAACATTCATCACCTGAGGGGCATACTGTTCAATGTTCCGGGCTGCCGCTTCGGTAGAGCCTATTTTTTTTGCAGAAACAATCACTTCGTTCAAAAAACTTTCCTCATCCTGCTCCAGCCGGGATACAATCCGGATCGCTTCATCTCCCTTTATTCTGATATTTTGCCTGAGCGTTTTGAACGACACATAATTGAAGACAACCGTATAATCGCCTGCCGGAACATCTTCAATAATAAAGGAGCCGTTTAGACCGGACAAAGCATGAAAATTTGTTTCGTCTAATTGAATGGTGGCATTGACCAAGGGCTGGCCGGTTTCCTGCTCATACACAAAGCCTTTGACCGTACCGGAATACGAAGCCTTGGCTATGAATAAGAAAATAAATATAGAAACTGTAATTTTTACGAAACGATAAAACACAAATTCTTTATAAATTCAATCTCACAAATATATATTTTAACTCCAGTCTGTGCCTAAAGCATTATCTGATTTTAACAATCATTTGAAACATACCACAGCTTGTACCATTGATATCCACTACATCAAAGCACAAAAAGGCAAGCCTCTTTCATAAAAAATAACCTCTGTGTCCCGTTTCGCCGGATAGGGTTAAAATTCTTTATTTTTCCTCCGTCAGGTCGGGATATGGCGTATCATATCCTTTCATGGCGTGCCAGAGAATCCGGTTGAAGGTGTCATCATCAATGCGGTCGTAATCGCTCAGGTCCTGCTCTATGGATTTTTCCGCCCAATAGCGTTGCTTCCCGCTCAAAGTGTGCAACGGAGGATTGATTTCATCGAGCGGGATATTGTTTTTCAATACTTTATAGGGTGTAAAATCTGGAATTTCCGTAAAGCAGTCAAACATTGGTTCCGCTGCCAGGTCAAGCTGATTCATGGGCGGAATACCCAAAATATTCTCTATGGTCCGAACCATGTTTATCTGGGTATAAAAAGTGGATACCACTTCACCCCGCTTGGTATAGGGACTGATGACAAAACCTACGGTTCTGTGGCCGTCAATATGATCCACACCGTTTTGCGGGTCGTCTTCGGTTACGAGAATGCAGGTCTCTTTCCAGAACTTGCTGTGTGAAATCGCTTCAACAATCTGCCCGAGGGCAAGGTCATTGTCAGCCACCGCCGCACGGGGAGTCTGCATGCCGGGACGTGTTCCCGAGGTGTGGTCATTGACCAGGTCCATAATGATGAAATTGGGGAAATTGTCATTTTTCTCAAACTCTTTCAACTCTTTGATAAACTGTGCCGCGCGATATACATCGGGCACCTGAAGCGGGAAACTCACATATGTCGGAGACGTATAGGGTCTTAGTTGTTCAAGGTTTACTTCAGACCGGATGGAAATCTTATTGGCTCCGCTAATGAAATCGTTATAAATTTCAGTAAATGTTGCATTGGACGGCGTGATGACCGTCCTGGTAAATTCGCCGTAATTCCGGAATGTCAATCCGTTTTCCAACACATTATCCCAGATGAAACCCGAACTGGCATAAACCAGCGCATCATTTCCGTTCCACGGATAACTGCGCGTGAAATCACCAAAAGACTTTTCCAGATAGCTTGTGGTAAAAGCCTCATCCGTCCATTGATGGCCATCGGCGCTCAACACTCCGCTGCAGTTGAAATTATCCATCAAAACAAAAGTTTCAGCCAGCTTATGATGATTTGGCGTAATTTCATAACCGTAATGAACAAGACTACTGTCACCTTCTCCCTGCGGCATATCGCCAAAAACCTGGTCATAGGTTCTGTTTTCCTTAATGATATAGACAACGTGCTTGAAGTGCGAAGTTTGTCCGGGAAGATAGGGAACCGCCACTTTTTCTTTTGCGTTTTCAGGCTGTTGTTTATAAAACGAGGTCAGGGAATTATTTCTTGAAACCGTTTCCGTCATTTTAGCCAGTTCAGCTTTTCCCGGAACGGGAATAATCGAAATGCTTCCCCAATGGTCATGGGAATTGAAACCGGCCCTGTCAGTCCGCGGATTTCTTGAACCTGCCCCTTTTACATTGGCAACATACAGATGTGAACCTGACGAATTGACTACAACTGACCCGGGATGCCAGCCCGTAGGTATAAAACCGGCAACACGGTAAGGTTTTTCGGCTTCAATCACACAAATGGCATTGTCCGTTCCGTTTGCCACATATAAATATTCCCCGTCGGGTGAAATGGCCAGGGCATTCGGCGAACTACCAAAAGGTAGTTCATTGTTCATCCGAACCGAAATCTCATCAATAACTTCATCTGTTTCAGTATCTATCACAGAAACAATATCACTGTTGGCACACGCAACAAACAATCTGGATTTATCGGGGCTGAATGTCATTCCCGACGGGTGCAGCCCAACTTCAATATCCTTTACCTGAATATTTTTGGTCAGATCAATAACGGAAACGGAGCCATTGTTGGCGATTCCTGTAGCCGGGTCAACCAGAACCTTACTGCCCGAAGTGTTGTACACCGGCTCCTCTTCTTTGGGAATTCGTCCACCCCAGTTGGTAACATAGGCTTTTGTTTCCGATTTCAGTACAACATCGTAGGGTGCAATCCCGACAGGAATTTCTGAAATGGAATGGTCTTCAAGATTCAGAACAGCCAAAGAGTTGCTCCGGCTCAGCGTGATGTAGCTGTTTTTTTCCGCTTTGTCAAAAGCAAACCCGACAGGCAGCGGATTTCCGCCGATTTCAGGTTTCGGCATTTCAATGGGCGT
>CAZVAD010000131.1:0-6649 GCA_964624645.1 uncultured Mariniphaga sp. | reverse complement strand
TCTAAAATCAGGGGTTGTTTGAAGTTTTATTGGTTGATAGGGGAGGGCGGATAACCGAAGGGAGCCGTAGCAATGTCTTTTTTGTGAAAAACGACCGGTTGTTCACGCCCAAAGGCGGAGATGTGCTGTCAGGGATAACCCGCCGAAAAATTATTTCACTTGCACAGGAAATGAATATTGAACTGGTTGAAGCCGATATATTCCTGTCGGAAATTTCAGGATTCCAGGCGCTTTTTTTAAGCGGCACTTCACCAAAGATACTGCCGGTATCGCAGCTTGCTGAAATGAATTTCAATCCCCGGAATGCCTTGCTCCGGTTGTTGCAGGAAAAATATGACGCCCTGATTGCCGGATATATCCATGCCAGAAAGGAAAATCCGGATTTTAAATTTCCGGAATAGCGGCGGATTACTTCACTGCAACGGTTTCAATCTCAATCAGTACGCCCAATGGAAGCTCTTTTACGGCAAAGGCTGCCCGCGCTGGCGGATTTTCAGGGTAAAATGAGGCATAGACTTCATTCATTTCCCTGAAATTGCTCATGTCGCTGAGCAGGCAGGTGGATTTTACCACATCGGCAAAAGTATATCCCGCTTCTTCAAGGATTGCTCCGGTGTTTTTCATCACCTGCCGGGTCTGTTCCCTGATTCCGCCCCCGACAATCTGCATGGTTTCCGGATTTAGCGGAATTTGTCCGGCAACATAAAGTGTTCCGCCGGCTTCAACCGCCTGGCTGTATGGCCCGACTGCTTTCGGCGCTTTGTCCGTGTGAATTATTCGTTTCATGGTGAAATTTTAAAAATTATCGTAGTGGCTCTGCCGCTTTTCTACTTTAAGGTCTTTCAGCATGGAAGATTTGGCGTTGATGGTAAAGCTGTAGCTTTTCATGTATCCGAAGGGAACAAAGTTAAACGACATCGACCAGCAGTGCAAATCGCGGTTCAGGTTGAATGTGGTGAACGAAAATTCCTTGGCCATAATATCAAAGTTGGTGTTTGCGCTGATTCTCCATTTGTCGGTGAGGCTCAGGTTCCCGCGTAACCCGATGGTTTGCGTGTATCTTCCCTTTTCTGACGGCCTTCTGGGGCCGGTGTAATTAAAACTGTAATCAAAACCGAAATCCCACGGAATATTGAAATCGTAATAATTTTCATAGTCACCCGGCAGAATGTTTTCCTGCTCGATCATTTCCTTGTTTCGTTCAGCTTCCCGTTCTCCCTGTTTCGATTTGAAATTCATCCCGAAGGAGAGGTTCGCCCGGGTCAGCCTTCCCAATTTTGCCAGTCCTGATTTCTCATTCCACACATATTTGTGGATGGTCTGCCCTTCGTTGTTGGTCATGTACGGATCAAGCACTCCTCCCATGTTGACGCTGACCCCTGCTATGGTTGTGCGCGCCCTGATATTTATTGCGGAGAGGTTCAGCGAGTCGGCAATCAGGTTATAGGAAGTTCCAAAACTCAGGTTATCAATGATTTTTACCTTTTTATATTTTTCTTTCTCTTCGGTTTTGGTCGTGTCTGCCCGTGTCTCCAGTACTTTTGCCTCCAGATTGTTGTTGACCGACAGGGAGATAGCCCCTGATTCGCCCCTTCCCGGCGAACCGCCGTAGATGCCGCCGTCATTCACATCGAAAAATCGTCTTCGTTCGGTTTCGTCAATCTGCACCTCCTGCCAGTAGCCAAACCTGTCGGCGCCAAAATCGGGGCGATAGCTGAAGCTTAGTGAAGGCGTCATTTTGTGCCTGATTCCCTTAACCCTGGAATTTGGATTCACCGGCAGGAACATGCCGTAAATGTTGGTTGATGCACTGAGACTGTAGGAATAATCATAAACCCGGTTCAACCCTGAAATAGTGTCAATCCGTATTGTTCTCGGAATATTTGACGGGTTATTAAAATCTCCGCCCTCCTCGTAGGTGTAATTGTATTTTTTGAAATACCACTTTTCATTGTAACTGAATCCCGGACTGAAATTGATGTGATTCAGCAGATTAAAGTTGGGCAATGCAATAGGGATATTGTGGCGGATTCCGTTTTTCCAGTCCCGCACAAAGGATTTTTTTAAAATTTCCGACTCGTGTGCGGTGATGGAGTTCCTGAGGTTCCCGGTGTAGTTGACGCCGAATTTCTCATACCATTTCAATGTGCCGGAGCGTATCTTTTTTCGCAGCGGGTAAATTTTAGCCATGCTGAAGGTCATTTCGGGCAGAGATAAAGTCAGGGAGGAGTCCATCGAGTTTTGTGAATGCCTCAGGTTCACGGAAAGATTGTATGGAGTGTTTTCAAACTTTTTGGAATAGGAAACGCTTGAAGATTTCTGGCTGCGGAGGTAGTTTTGTGCCGAAATGGCGTTTTGTTTATCATAGCCACTGGTTGAAAAATTCACGCTGGCAGAAAAAGTCTGGTTGGGATTTGCTTTTGCATCCTGGCTGTGGTTCCAGGTGATTGCAAACTGCTTGGACGGATTATAGTCTATCTGTCCCTTTTCGCCAAAAACATTCATGTTGTACCGGAAATCAAATCCGCCGCTGTATTTGTACCGCTTCCGGTAGTTTGTATGCAGTTTCCCTGCCCAGGAGCCTTTGGTGTAAATGTCGCCGCGCAAAGCCAGGTCAAAGTATTCATTGGCAGCCCAGTAGTATCCGCCATCGCGCAGAAAGAATCCGCGGTTATTTTCCTCGCCGTAGGTTGGTATCAAAATTCCTGATGAATAGTGCGGGGTATTGGGGAAAAAACCAAACGGCAGAATCGGAAAATAGATGGGAAAATCTTCCAGAACCATATATGCCGGGCCGGTAATGATTTTATTGTTGGAAATCACCTTTGCCTTTGTGAGATGCAGGTAGAAATGTGGATGGTCGGCATCGCAGGTGGTGTATTTCCCGTCTTTCAGCACAAAGGCATCCCGGGATATTTTTTTTGTCCGCTCGCTGTGGACAAATCCCTCTCCCTGCTGGGTCACCACTTCGGTGATAATCCCCTTTTCCGTGTCAAAATTGTAGCGGAGCGTTTTGGATTCAAACTCCTCGCGCCCATCCTTGAACACCGGTTTCTGAATTAATGTTCCTGTGGAATCAATCAGTCCCTCAGCATAAACCTCCCTGGTTTCCAGATCGAGTACAATGAAGTAAGCTTTCAGCTCAATCTGCTGGTAGGTAACCTGTGCATTGTTATACAGAAACACCTTCTGCCCGTCAAAGGAGCCGATAATGGAATCCTCTGCATGGTATTCAATGGGCGCTTCAATAACCGGTGGCTTTTCCTTTTTTAGAAGGCTGTCGCCCCGGGCAGAAGAGTCCACGCGCAGCGTGTCGCCGGGTTCGGCGAGCATAGGAATTGAATCGGCAGAAAACGGCACAATATCTAATGTGTCGGAGATGGATTTTTCCGGAACAAGGCGCCCTGGTTCTGTCTCCTGGCCAAAAATCAGCAGGGGAATCATGGCAAAAAGGTATGTTGCTACTATTTTGTACAAAATATTTTCTGCAAAAAAAAGCTTTTATCAGGCATAACGCGCAAAATTAAAAATAAGGGCTATATCAGCGGTTAATAAATGCAAAATAATACTAAATTTCTATTTTTGTTCTCAAATCAGGAAAAGGATGAACAGGTTAGTTTATTTTATTTTCATAGTTGCAGGTTGCTGTTTGCCCCGGTTACTTTCGGCACAATCAACCGGTGATGGCGTTGTCAGAACTGTGGTAATTGACCCCGGGCATGGCGGAAAAGACCCCGGCGCAGTGTCCGGCAATGCAAGGGAAAAAGACATTGTGCTTGACATTGCGCTGAAACTGGGAAACCACATCCGGTCTGTATTTCCCGGAGTTAAAGTGATTTACACGCGCGACAGGGATGTGTTTGTTCCGTTGCATCAGCGGGCGGCGATAGCCAATAAAAGCAGTGCCGATTTGTTCATTTCCATTCATGTGAATGCTGTGGCAAGAGGTTCTGCCCAGGGAACAGAAACCTTTATTCTGGGGCAGCACCGCAGCAGCGAGAACCTTGAAGTGGCGAAAAAAGAGAACGCCGTAATTCTTCTGGAAGATGATTACCAGACGATTTATGAGGGGTTTGACCCGAATTCCCCGGAATCCTACATCATGTTTGAACTGGTTCAGGATGAATATATTGAACAAAGCGCCATGCTGGCCGCCGCCGTTCAGGATCAATTCCGGACAAAAGCCAGACGCATTGACAGAAGCGTAAAGCAGGCCGGATTCCTGGTGTTGAGGCAGACTGCCATGCCCGGTATTCTGATAGAAACAGGTTTTATCAGCCATCCGGCGGAGCGGAGCTATCTGATGAGTGAATCCGGACGCAACGCTCTGGCACTTTCGGTTTTTGAAGCGTTCAAAGAGTATAAAAGAAAAATTGAAGCCAAAAGTGGCTTTCTGGTTTCTGCTGCTCCCGGGCCTTCAACTTTGGATGCGCCCGTAACTTCCGCATTATCTATGGAGCAGGAGCAGGCGAGCAATGTGTTTTTTTCGGTGCAGATAGCTTCCCTTTCGTCCCCTGTGGAGGCAAAAGCTGCAAACTTCAAAGGTGAAAAAGAGGTTTTCATGCAAAATGCCGGAAACACCTACCGTTATTTTTGCGGGAGATACCCGAATCACGGGCAGGCCAAAGCGGCGCAAAAACGGCTGAATTCAAAATTTAAGGGGGCGTTTGTGGTTGCTTTTGAAAACGATAACCTGATTCCGGTGGAAAAAGCAGTCGGGAAAAAGTAGCTGCATTCAGTCAAATGTTTGGATTTTAGTCGCTGATTCCAATATGAAATGATTAGTTTTACCTGATTATTGTTGAAATAAAAATGATTTTATAAATATGAAAGTATCAAAAATTACAAAACTCGGAATCCTCATTGTGGCTTCCGTTGCCATATTAATCTGGGGACTCAGCTACCTCAAGGGGAACGATATTTTCAAAAGAAGTAACAGCTACCATGTTGTGTATGATCGCATTGAAGGGTTGACGCCATCGGGCGATGTGGAATTGAGCGGCTTCAAAATCGGGCAGGTTCAGAAGATCCGGTTTATGCCCGACAACAGCGGACGGCTGGTGGTAACTTTTATGATAGACTCTTCGGTCAGACTTCCCGAAAACACGGTTGCACAGATTATCAGCAGCGACCTGATGGGAACCCGCTCCATCAAGCTGAACCTTGGGGAATCCGACCGGTTTTACAACAGCTACGATACCATTCCCGGCGCTGTTGAGCGGGACCTCAAAGAGGAGGTAAGCATGCAGGTGCTTCCCATAAAAAACAGGGCGGAAGACCTTTTGGGAACGCTGGACTCCGCACTGACCGTGCTCACAGTGATTTTTAACGAGGATGCCCGGAAAAACCTTTCGGAAAGTTTTGAAAACATCAACCAGACGATTTTCAATATTGAGAAAACAACTTCCGATCTGCAGGAAATTGTCTCTTCCAAACGGGGGAATATTGAAAATATCATTCTGAATATTGATCATGCCACAACCGCTTTTAGTCAACACGCCGAAGAGTTTGAAAGAACATTGAAAAACATTGCTGCTTTCAGCGATTCATTATCCCTGATTTCTGTTTCTCCCGTTCTTGAAAACATCACGGAAATTTCCGAGAAAATCGGGAATTTACTGGCACGTTTTGAGTCCGATGACAACACGGCAGGCTTGCTTTTTAACGATGACCAGTTGTATCAGTCGCTCACGCAGATTGCGGACAACCTGAATCTGCTGATGACGGATGTTCGTGTCAACCCCGGGCGGTATGTGAAATTCTCCGCCATTGATTTGGGCAAAAAAGTGTATGTTGATGCTTCGGGCGACATGTCGCGTGATATTATATTTAAGGTACATCTGATTTCCAGTGAAACCAAAATTTCACCCGACGCCCATGTTTTTGCAGGCATGGAACCGGTTGAAGAGTATGAAATCAGCGGAGCGTTCACCTACCTCACCGGCTCTTCCCATTCTTTTTCTGAAATCCTTGAATTGCATCAGAAAGCGCTGATCAAATTCCCCGATGCATCCATCGTAGCGTTTCGCCGGGGGAAGATGATAAAACTGGAAAAAGCGCTGAAATCCCTGAAGTGATGCCTGTTAATACTCTTTTTCTCCTTTCAGCGCTTTTTCGTCATCGGGGATTTGCAGCATTTTATGCTTTAAAGATACATTTTCCTGTAATTAAAAATAATTAAAATATAAATTAACTTGCTGTCAACAAGTTGGTTAAACTGTTAATAAGGAGCAGCTGATTAAGCGTTAAATGATTGCGTCTGACTACCAGTAAAGGCTAAAAAAAACAGATGCACTCTATTTTTTCATTATCTGCTTAAAATCAACTTCCCATAAAGAGTAATTTTGTTCTGGTAATCTGAACAGATTGTTATTTAAACTCCTATAACTATAGGAAGTATGAAAAGTAGTAGCCATGAAATTATCAGGTATATCCATTTTTTCTTCAAAATTTGACTGACCATTATCAACAAATATTGTTAAAGGTTTCAAGTCTTTGTCAATAGTACTCAATATTAAAGTTTCAATACCAATTGCCCAGTCGCCAACAAATGGATAAGAAGAGAAATGTGAATCCATTAACTCTTGTGAGACGATTAACTTTCTGTCTTCTTGCTCATTCGCGATTTTTACTAATTCATAAATTGCAT
>CAZVAD010000130.1:1500-6684 GCA_964624645.1 uncultured Mariniphaga sp. | reverse complement strand
TAATAATCTCAAATTTCCTCAGTCCCTTATTCCTGTGGTACAGCCTTCCGAAAGTGCAATATCAACACGGGGATTTGTCTTCCAGTTGCCTCTGGTAAAATCGGGGATTTCAAGCGGAATTGAGCCATTTCTTACAGATTTTTCACTTAAAGGAATAATTACGCTCCATGATGCTGCATCATAAACATCAATATCCATCGGAAGTCCGTTTCTCAGACAATCAATCAGTCTCCAGGTCATCAGAAAATCCATTCCCCCATGGCCTCCCACTTTTTTGGCCATTTCACCTATTCTTTTAATAATTTCGGGCATATATTTTTGTGAAACCTCCTCCATTTCCTGATCACTCAACCACTCTCCTTCAACGGAGATCTTTTCTGGAGCGGGGTATTTCAATGCTGAAGCTTTTGTTCCGCTCAGCATGTGAATTCGTGAATAAACCCTGGGACTGGTCGTATCATATTGCAACATAATTGTCTTCCCCTTTTCGGTGCGAATAACTGATGTATTCATATTGCCCCGGTAGGAATTCGTATTAAACTGCTCATAAAAACTGTCTTTTTCCGCCAATTCCGATACAATTCTTCCGGTTATAAAATCATCGGAAGACATGGATACCATTCGACTTAGCCTGTCCCCTCTGTTGATATCCATAGCCTGGCAAACCGGTCCCAATCCATGGGTAGGATACATATTCCCATTCCGGGTCTGCAGCTCTTTTAAACGCCACATATTCTCATCGCGTGTTTTCTCGTAATTTTTCTGAAAGTGAATATATCCGGCATCAGCATGAATCAAGTCACCGAAAAAGCCCTGTCGTACCATGTTGAGAGTCAGCAATTCAAAAAAATCGTAGCAGCAATTTTCCATCATGTAGCAATGTTTTTTGGTTGCTTCAGACGCTTCAACCAGTTCCCATGCTTCATCAATCTGGTCAATGGCAGGCACTTCAACTGCAACATGTTTCCCGCACTGCATGGCATAGACTGATATTTTTGCATGAAGCGGCCCACGCGGCACAGCAATACTCACCAGATCAATATCCGGATTTTCACAAACGTTTTTCCATGCTTCATCACTCCCGGTATATACCGCTGCCTCAGGTAAATTTTGTTTTGACAGGAGAGCCTGAGCTTCATCAATTCTGAATTGAACAATATCACATATTGCTTTTATCTCAACTCCGTCCAGATAGGTCATCTCCCTCATATTTGAATACCCTCTGTTCCCTATTCCGACAAAACCAACACGTACCGTATCAATTTTTGGCGCTCTGTATCCGCACATATTGAAAACCTGAGTGCTTAATTTTTTCTTTTTAGATTTCAGATTCTCAGAGTAATTTAAATTTGACGCACTGACAGGCTGAATCAGGTTCGCCCCGATAAAACCGTAAGTCAGTTGTTTTAGAAACTTACGTCTTGCTTCTTCGTGTTTCATAATTCATTTTAAATTAGTACTACCTTGATTAATTCACAAACCCAAATATCGGCTATTTTTCCAAAAAACTGTCTGAATTCATAATTCACAATACAAAAAACAGGAGCTCTTCTTTTTTGATTGACTACTTTCTTGGTTTTCGCAGTAAATATTTCATCAAATATTGCTTTTTTCACAATTCCTTTTTGGAGTGAGCACAGTTCTTTCATACAGCCATCTGTTGTTCAGCTCTTTCTATGCAAGAAAGGGATTGCAGAACTAAATCCTGAGTATGGCAGCATCTCAAAAGCTTCTGCCTGAACATGTTTAGCAACACTTGATTTCAGGAATTCGATTTTAATTTTGGTCTTCTCTTTTTCATAAATAATGCAGGTTTGAGTTAATTTAAAAATTATATTACACAAATTCACATAAAAGATTTGCAAGGGGTTTTTTATTGAGAAAAAGGTATTTATTTTGCCCTGTTAAACAGAATGTAAATTTTATGCTGGTTAGGGAAAATGAAAAATACATACCTTGATCTCATCGAACAGTCTTACTATTTTCCGCAGGAGGGATTTGACCTGCAGGATGGTAATCTCACTTTCTACGGCGTTTCGCTGAAGTACCTCATCGATAAATACGGCACTCCTTTCAGGCTGATGTATCTGCCGCGGATCGGCGACCAGATAAAACGGGCGCGGAATCTTTTCCGGCGCGCCATGAAAGCCACAAATTATAAAGGGGAGTATCATTATTGTTACTGTACCAAGTGCAGCCACTTTCATCATGTGGTCAGCAAAGCGCTGCAATACAATGTGAACCTTGAGACCTCCTCATCGTTCGACATTGATTTGATTTTGAATCTTCACCGGCAGGGAAAGCTGGATAAGAATATTAAAATTTTACATAACGGGTACAAAACCAATGATTATATCCGCAAAATCATTGAACTCACCGATATGGGCTTTAAAAATTCCACAATCATTTTGGACAACAAGAATGAATTGAAAAAAATACTTGCCTATGCGAACGGTAAAAAGGTGCAGATTGGTATCCGCAAAGCCATTGATGAAGAACCTCAAAGCGCCTACTACACCTCGCGCTTAGGTATCAGAGCTTCGGAAATTCTGGAGTTTTACAGGAACAATATTCAGGGTAAAGAGAACATCAAGCTGACGATGCTTCACTTTTTTGTGGATTCAGGAATAAAGGATACATTGTATTACTGGGGTGAATTTCAGAAGTCCGTGAAGATGTTTATCGAACTCAAGCGGGAATGCCCTGACCTTAACGCATTTAACCTTGGGGGAGGTTTCCCGGTCCGTAACCATCTGGGGTTTGAATACGATTACGAATACATGATCCGGGAAATTGTAAACAACATCAAGGATGCGTGCAGCGCCGAGGGTATTGAAGAACCCGATATTTATACTGAGTTTGGAAAATATACTGTGGGCGAAAGCGGAGCAACCATTTTTTCTGTGCTGGATCAGAAACAGCAGAACGATGCTGAGCTATGGTATATCATTGACAACAGCCTGATGAATACCATCCCGGATGCCTGGTCAATCTTCGAGAAATTTATTCTGTTGCCCATCAACAAATGGAACAATGAATATACCCGGGTGAACATCGGGGGAATCAGCTGCGACCATTCGGACTATTATAACTCGGAAGACCTGAATCAGCAGATTATGCTGCCCCGCTACTCATCGCGTGAAAAAGAGCCGCTCTATCTGGGGTTTTTCCACACCGGCGCTTATCAGGATTCCATCAGCGGTTATGGCGGCATCAAGCACTGCCTGATTCCTGCACCTAAGCACGTTCTGATTGACCGCGATGAAACCGGAAACTTTGTTGACTATGTTTACCGCACCGAGCAAACGGTGGAGGATATGTTTAAGATATTGGGATATGATGGTTGAGTCGTTTCAACCAGAAAAAAGACCGGAAAATCCGGTCTTTTTTATTTGGGGCCAACCATGTTAAGGGCAGCTTTTGTTATTCATCTCCGTTTCCGTTTTTCTTGCCAAGGAGCAGCATGGAGTTCACGACAATTTCCGAGATATACTGTTTGTCTCCATTTTTGTCCTCATAAGAGCGATTGGTCAGTTTGCCTTCAATGGCAATTTCAGAACCTTTTTTCAGGTAGTTTTCGGCAATATCTGCCTGCCTGCCCCAGGCGACTAAACGGTGCCAGGTTGTTTCTGAAATTCTTTTCCCGCTCTGGTCAGTGTAAACTTCGTTTGTTGCTATACTGAAATTAGCAACTTTCCTTCCGCTGTCAAGCTTTCTCACTTTTGGCGCGTCGCCTAAATGGCCGATAAGTCTGACGCTGTTTCTTAATGCATTCATGTCTCAAAATTTTAAATTAATAACTAAAACGAAATTGTACGTCAAAGGTAAATCAGGCCCTGTGCGATAGTCGGTAATTAATTGTTTACAGTCGGTTATAACCGTTTATAAGCGTTTGCAAACGGATATTTTTTTGTAGATTAGCGGTTTGTAATTTTTAAGAAACAGGCCGATGGAACCAAGAAAATGTTTGGAATGTGGCGAACCGCTGCGAGGCAGAGCCGATCAGAAGTTTTGCAGCGATGCGTGCAGGAATGCCTACAACAATCAAAAATTGGGAAAAAGCAACAATTACATGCGGAAAATCAATCGCATTCTCAAAAAGAATTATTCAATTCTTGAAAAACTCAATCCGGAGGAAAAAACCACAACATTTAAAAGTACCCTGGAGAAAAATGGCTTTGACTTCAATCATTTCACACACATTTATGAAACCCGGACTGGGAGAATTTACTATTTCTGCTATGATCAGGGATTTTCAGCGCTGGAAAACAACAAGTTTTTGCTTGTCAGGGAGAAAAAGTGATAAAAGACGCTGTTTTCAGATGATTAAAGCGGAAACCTGACCGGCGCATTGATTTGGGTTGAGCGGTAAATTGCTGTGAAGAGCTCCACTGTTCTTCGTCCGTCTTCACCGCTGACAAGCGGTTGCCTGTTTTCTTCCAGCGCATTCAGAAAATCTTCAATCTGTCGTTCCAGATAAAATGTTACCGGGTCAATGGTGTTGAAAAATTCTGTATCCTTTCTGATCCATTTTTTCAACTGCTTTTCTTCGCCGGGAACTGTCCATAAATCATTGACGGGCGGCTCCAGCACATTGGACATGCCGGCTATGAACATTGCGCCTCCATCAGTCTGAACGCCTACAGATGCCCCGTTTTCACCGTGAATATGCACTTTTCCATAAATTCCGGGTTTCTGGGAATTACTCACCAAAATATTTCCGATTCCACCATTTTTGAACTTTAGGATTGCCAGTGCGGTATCATCCACAGCAATATAGGGGTGGTTCAGGTTTCTCCAAAGCCCGTAAACTTCTTCGATTTCACCCATGCACCAGAGTAAAATGTCGAGCTGATGAGGCGCCTGGTTTACCAGTACGCCGCCGCCTTCCTCATCCCAGGTTCCGCGCCATACATCGCTGTCGTAATATTTTTTATCCCGCCAGCCCAACATGGTGATCGTTCCTAAAACCGGTTTCCCGATTTTGCCTTTGCTGACGGCTTTTTTCAGGCGCAAAACCGGTGCATACCAACGCCGCTGACTGATAACTCCCAGTTTCACTCCTGCCTGTTTGCATGCATCAAGCATCAGGTCACAATCTTCAAGCGATGAAGCAAGCGGCTTTTCCACCAGAACATTTGCCCCGGCACGCGCAGCTTCAACAGCCGGCTCACGGTGAAAAGG
>CAZVAD010000130.1:0-1400 GCA_964624645.1 uncultured Mariniphaga sp. | reverse complement strand
AGGGTTTTGTATCCGGTTTTGACGTCCATCCCGGAAAATTGGGTAACCACCCAAAAATAGCTGTCGTTTGCATGGGAAACAGTCATTGCTCCGGCGCCGACAGCCATCACAGTAAGCGCTTTTCCGCTGAGCGAATCCAGCCCGACTCCCGGAAGCAGCGGGGCAATGAGCGCCGATGTGGCAATCATGGCAACGGTTGACGAGCCTTGCGCGGTTTTAAATGCTGCGGCAATGATGAACGGCAGGAAGATGCCCAACTCATAATCCGCCAGTAGGTTCCCGAGGATTTCCCCGATTTGTGCCTCCTTCAGAATTGCACCAAAAGCGCCTCCGGCGCCGGTGATTAGTATAATGGGCGCAGCAGCGCTGATTCCGTCTCCGATCCAGCCCGTGAGCGTTTCCTTGTTGAAAACGGGAAAAAGTAAAAAAGCAAGCAGAAAACCAATCAGCAAAGCATTGACCGGTTGGCCGGAAAAATTGAGAAAAGTGTAGATCAGGCCGCTCCCGAATGGTTTTGCCGGAAAAGCAGCCACCGAACGCGCTGCAATCAGCAGAATGGGAACCAATATGGGCATCAGCGATTTTGCTGTTGACGGGAGTTTGATGGCATCCGGCAGGTTTTGGATAAATGTTTCGGTGTCTTCTGATGTGGTATGTCTTTTCCCTGCAAACATTGCATAAAAATATCCTGCAAAAAGGGCAATCAGCGCTACTGCCAATCCAAACAGTATGACCAGCCCAAGCTGTTCATCCAGCCCCAGATTGCCGGCGGCGGCAATCGGCCCGGGGGTCGGGGGCACGAAAGTGTGCGTGGCATAAAGCCCTGTGGCCAATGCAATGGAGAGCGCCACGGAAGGTTTCCGGGTTTGGTGCACCAGCGATTTTTTCAGTGAAGAGAGAATGACAAATGCCGAATCGCAGAAAACCGGAATGGAAACGATATATCCGATGAGCGACATGGCCAGCGCCGGATACCGCTTCCCGACAAGTCTGAGTACCAGTCCGGCAAGTCTGATGGCTGCATTTGATTTTTCAAGGATGGTGCCGATGATTGTTCCCAGAACAATGACAATCCCGATATAGGCCATAATGTCCCCAAACCCGCGGGTTATGATTACGGCAATATCCCCGGCAGGCAGCCCTGCCAGCGTGCCGGCGAGATAGGATGCCAGCAGCAGCGTTACAAACGGATGCAGTTTCAGGCGGGTAGTGCCAAGAATGATAAATGCAACGGAAATAACCAGCACCACAATAATCCACACTCCACCGGTCATAATATGCTATTTAAAGGGTTCGGAATAATGAAAAATCGTGGAATGCGGGGAGAAAAACCGGAAAAGAAAGTATGTTTCATAATTGCTGACATTGGTTGGCCTAAAAGTATTGATTTTTTGTTAAAA
>CAZVAD010000129.1:0-6759 GCA_964624645.1 uncultured Mariniphaga sp. | reverse complement strand
TTTACCACGGAGAGCACGGAGTTTCACAGAGAAAAATGTAAGTAGTAATAAGATACAAAATTGAACAATAAAAACTCTGTGTTTCTCTGTGTCCTCTGTGGTGAGAAAAAGATTTTACCACGGAGAGCACGGAGGTTCACGGAGAAAAATGTAAGTGGTAATAAGATAAAAAACTTAAAACTCTGTGTTTCTCTGTGTTCTTTGTGGTGAGAAAAAGAGTTTTACCACGGAGAGCACGGAGTTTCACAGAGAAAAATGTAAGTAGTAATAAGATACAAAATTGAACAATAAAAACTCTGTGTTTCTCTGTGTTCTCTGTGGTGAGAAAAAGATTTACCACGGAGAGCACGTAGGCTCACAGAGAAGACGAGATGAAAATTGAAAAAATAGCAGAATAAATTAAAAACCATGAAGAATTTTATTTTTTCTTTGATGACTTTGATTTTTTTGTTCGGATGCACAACACAACCCGGAACAAAAACAACAAAAGCATTCTCAGACGGGGAGGTTGTTCAAATCTCCAAAACCGTTTTGCAGGATAAAATCAAGGGCGGCTGGGCAGGACAGGTCATCGGCTGTACCTATGGCGGCCCCACCGAATTTCAGTGGAACGGAACCATGATCGGCGACCATGTTCCCATTCTCTGGGACGATACCCGGATGTTGTGGTATTATGAAAATTTTCCGGGATTGTATGATGATGTGTATATGGACCTCACCTTTGTGGATGTGTTTGAAAAACATGGCCTGGATGCCCCCGATTCACTTCATGCACTGGCTTTTGCCCATGCGGAGTACCCGCTGTGGCATGCCAACCAGGCAGCCCGCTACAACATTCTCAACGGGATCATGCCTCCGGAATCGGGACATTGGAAAAACAATCCACATGCCGATGACATTGATTTTCAGATTGAATCCGACTTTGCCGGACTCATGTCGCCGGGAATGGTCAACACAGCTGCCGGGATTGCCAACCGTATCGGACACATTATGAACTATGGCGATGGGGTTTACGGCGGAATTTATGTGGCTTCGATGTATGCCCTGGCTTTTGTTTACGATGATATTGAACTCATTGTGGAAGAGGCGTTGAAAACCATTCCGCCGCAAAGTGAATTTTACCGGTGCATTGATGACGTGATCCGTGCCTATAAAAGGAATCCCGGAGATTGGAAATCGGCCTGGTTTGAGGCGCAGAAAAAATGGACTTACGACAAAGGCTGTCCCGATGGGGTTTTTCGTCCGTTTAATATTGATGCGAAAATCAATGCGGCATATATTGTTATCGGCTTGCTCTACGGCAACGGCGATTTTGGCGCCACCGTGGACATCAGTACCCGTTGCGGCTACGATTCGGATTGCAATCCGGCAAATGCCGGCGGCATTCTGGGCACGGTAATCGGCTATGATAATATCCCTGAATATTGGAAGCAGGGAATAGACAAGGTGGAGAACATGGATTTTCAATATACTGAAATGTCGCTCAAAAAAGTGTATGAAACCGGTTTCCGTCATGCTTCGGAAATGATTAAAAGACATGATGGAAAAGAGGAGAATGAAAGTTTTCTCATCAAATATCAATCTCCAGGAACCGTTCCGCTGGAAGTGGCTTTTGAAGGATTGTTTCCGGCGGAAAGAAGAAGGCTGGGAGAACAAATTTCTTCAGCTAATTCTGAAATAACCTTTGAAATGGATGGCTCCGGGTTTGTCGTTGGCGGCTGGGCAGCCAGACCGGGAAACCTGCCGGATGCAGTTCTTGAAGTGGATGTTCTGGTTGACGGGAAACTGTTTGAAACGGCAAAACTGCCTACCCGTTCACAGGAACGGAGACTGGAAATCACCTGGAACTATGACCTTCCCGAAGAGAAGCACACCATCACGCTGAAAGCGCGGAGCATCCCGGACGGCTATTGGATTGACGCCGGTGATTTGTTGGTGTATTCCACCAAAAAGCCGGAATCAAAAGTATATTTTTGAAAAATTTTAATTTTTAAATACAAATAGTATGTACAGACTGAGTTTGAGTTTGCTGTTAATAGCCATCTTTTTTGCCGGTGGCTGCGGATTAACCGGGAGTTCCAAAATTCCTGTGCTTTTTGACACCGATGCAAACAACGAGGTGGATGACCAGTTTGCCTTGGCTTACCTGCTTTTCAGCGGCGACCATTTCAAATTGGAGGGAGTTACCGTAAATGCTACAAGTCCTCCGGATGGGTATATGGAAAAATCGGATGTAAAGGATCATTATGAAGAAGCTAAACGGGTGCTGCAGCTTTGTGGCGGACTTTACGGGAAGATTCCGTTAAAAACCGGCGCTCAGGGAGCTTTTGAGGAGATCAGGGATAAAATTGACCGGCCGGAATTTGACGGACATGAGGCTGTGGATTTCATCATTGAGCAGGCCATGAAAAAGCGCAATAAAAAGCTGGTGCTTCTGCCGGTGGGGAAACTCACCAACATTGCCCTGGCGTTGCTGAAAGAGCCTGCCATTGCCGAAAAGGTGAGGATTGTGTGGCTTGGTTCCAACTATCCCGAGCCGGGAGAACACAATCAGGACTGGGATATTGAATCCATGAATTACATTCTGGATGTGGATGTGCCGTTTGAAATTGTTACTGTGCGCGGCGGAAAACCGGATGGAACGGCAGCCGTGATGGTCTCAAAAGATCAGGTTCTTCACCGGATGCCAGGGAAAGGGCCCAAGATTAAAACGCCGGTTACCGGCAGGCACGGAGGACAGTTTTCCTGTTTTGGCGATTATGCAGCGAACCTGTTTGAACAGTACGGCATGTGGGGAAACCCTCCTGGCAGAGCGCTATTTGATATGGCTGCCGTGGCTGTGGTGAAAAATCCGGGTTTGGCGGGAACACGCGAGATTCCGGCGCCGGTTTATGTCAATGAAAAATGGGTGGAACGTCCCAACAATCCGCGAAAAGTCACGCTTTGGGAATGGTTCGATATTTATGGTATTCCCGCCGACTTTTTCAAGACCGTGGATAACTACAAACTGGTGAAAGCAAAATAATTACCGGTCGGCGCCGGAATTTCAGAGAACAGGCTATTCAAAGCTCACTTTCCCAAAAAATTCTGGGCGGTGATAATCCGGGTTTTCTGTTCCGATCGGATTCCAGGTGATGTAATGAGGAACGGCAGTTTTGTCGCCGCATTTATAAAAGTTGGCGGTGGCTTTCAGTCCGTCAAATGATTTCAGGTTGCTGTAGGCAAAACTTCCGACGGGAATGCGAATCATCATTTCCCACTCAAAATCACCGGATTTGGCTTCAAACGGCTTGTCCCCCAGCGTTGAACGGATGTCGATTTTTTCCACGACGGCGGGGTCAACAAATTTCCGGTTGCCTCTTCCCGGACCAAAAGCCAGATGAATGGTGCCAATGCAGCTAAACTCGAAATTATAGTAGTTTTCCCCGTCGGGAGAGATGAAGAATTCCACGCAACTGTCTTTATAGACTTCGCCGTTGGTGCGGGTTTCCACTGCGCGGACATGTTTTTCCTCCACGTTATATTTCAGCCAGATTTCATCGCCGATGTGTCCGATTCTGAAATAGACTTTCGGCTGATAGCCGAATGCTTTCCAGTTTAAAACCTGAACCGGATGGGAAACGGTTTGATTTTCGAGTAAACTTTCCGCTTCGGCAAATGAAATTGATTTTTTTGCGTTAATTTTTTTAATATACAAATGGTTCATGATGAAAAATTTGAGTTTTTGTAAAGATAACCAATATTTATTCTCTCATTTCCTAATCTGTAAATATATTTGAAAGCTATTTTATTGCTGTTTTGAAGATGAATAAAAGTGAATTTGTTGTTGTATTGACAGAACACCGTTTTTTGGGAAGCATTTTTCAGCCTTACCTGATTCACCGGCAGGAAAAATTTTTCACAACGGAAAGGATTGTCAAGTCCTATCACTCCAATAGCGCCGGATATGCGTTCAAGCCCTATGAGTTGGAGCTGATAAAACTGATGGATAAATACAGCGATTCACGACTGATGAAACGGTTTTCGCGGGCAAAGGCGATAAATGATTTTTATGCAAACCTGGAACCTGCCTTTTTTGAAAAGCATGTCTCACCACACGTCGGGAAGTGCATGTATGAAGTTGCCCGCATTTTGATGCTCACCCCTGTGCGCCTGATGGTTAAAGACATGAAATATGCAAACATACACGACGAGGATGAGATTGAAGTTTCTCCGTTGTTTGCACGTCCGGTATTTCATTTTGAACGTACGGAAACAGCTACCCGCTACCGCCTGAAAATTTTTTCAGAAGAAAAAGAAATTCCTTTGCTGAACAGGGAAGTCAGAACGATAACCGTGAATCCATGCGCTTTCATTACGGATAAAAAGATGTATGTCTTTGAAACTTTGGATGCCAAAAAACTCACTCCGTTTTTTAGCAAAGAGCACATTTCAGTTCCGCGCGCCATGGAAGAGAAATACTATTTGGGTTTCATAAAAAATACAATCCGGGATTTTGAAGTGGAAGTGAAAGGCTTTCAGCTTGATGAGGCTGTTGTAGAAAAAACTGCCATATTGTCTCTGGAGAGAGATCTGAAATATGAGCCCTGCCTTGTTTTGTCTTTTAAATACGGAAATGAGACTTTTCCGGCAGAATCCGGAAAACAATCGGTTGTGAAGTTTCAAAAAACCGGCGATAATTTCCGGTTTCAGAAGATCAAACGAGAGCCAGACTGGGAAAATGCAAGGTTTGATACACTTTCCAAAACCGGTTTACAAAGGAAGGAAGGTTATTTTTATTTGAAAAATGCTGACCTGCTTTTGCCTGAAGATGCCATCCCTGCCTATGTGAACTGGATAAGCACACATCAATCTGCATTGGCTGAACAGCGCATATTCATTGAGCAGGGGAAGCTGGAAGAGAGATATTTTATTGGAGAACAGAAGATTGAGATAAAGTCGGGACTGACTGATGACTGGTTTGACGTGTATGCTACAGTAGTGTTTGGCGGGTATCGTTTCCCTTTCTACAAACTGAAAAATTACATTTTAAACGATATCCGTGAGTTTGAACTGCCCGACGGCGAGGTGGCAATCATTCCCGAAGAGTGGTTTTCCCGCTACAAGGCTTTATTGCCGTTTGCACGAATCCGGAAAGATAAAATGCAGTTTGGCAAATACCATTATGCACTGCTGAAAGATATACTGAAGTCTGAAGATGAGTCTTTTCAGGGAAAAATCAGGATGCTGGCAGCCACACGGGAAAATGTTCTTTTGCCCGACGGGCTGCATGCAACCCTGAGAAGCTACCAGAAAGCCGGTTTTCGCTGGATGCAGGGATTGCATAGAAACGGCTTTGGCGGCTGTCTTGCCGACGACATGGGGCTGGGAAAAACCTTGCAGACGCTGGTCTTGCTGCTGAAAAACAGACGGCCTGAAAGGGCGCTGCCGGACATGAGCAGTAAATCCGAAGACGGGCAGCTCTCGCTTTTTGGTTCGCCTGAACCCCGGCTGAAAGAGCAATCTGCCAGCCTGATTGTACTGCCCACATCGCTGGTGCACAACTGGGAAGCTGAAATTCATAAATTCACCCCTTCGCTGACCGTTTACAAGCATGTGGGGCAGCAGCGCAAATCCGGCAAACAGCTGGCAGATGCGGTCTCTCACTTTGATGTCATTCTGACCACTTACGGCACAGTGCGCAACGATGCGGAGAAAATGTCCGGGTTTAAATTCTTTTACCTGATTCTGGATGAGAGCCAGTATGTGAAAAACCCGCAATCCAAGACCTACAGGGCGGTGATGAAATTGCGCAGCGAACACCGGCTGACGCTGACCGGCACTCCCATTGAAAACTCGCTTTCCGATTTGTGGGCGCAGCTGAATTTTCTGAACAAGGGAATGTTGGGTAATCTGGCTTTTTTCAGGCGCTTTTTTATTACGCCCATTGAAAAGCACAACGATGAGAAGCAACAGAAAAAGTTGATGACGCTGATTCGTCCGTTTGTGTTGCGGCGCACAAAGGAGGAAGTGGCCAAAGACCTGCCGCCGCTCATGGAGCAGGAAATCATCTGCGAAATGGAAGAGCAGCAGCAGCGCACCTACGAAACCGAGAAGTCGGCTATCCGCAACTCCATTCTGGCAGGAATTGAACAGGACGGAATCAGAAGTTCTGCCATGATTATTTTACGCGGCCTGACCCGTTTGCGGCAACTGGCAAACCATCCCGGGTTGCTCGGAGATTCTGAGGAAAACAGCTCCGGCAAATTTGAAGAAATATTCAGGATGCTGGAAAATGTTGTGGCTGAAAAACATAAGGTGCTTATATTTTCCTCTTTTGTTAAGCATCTGGAACTTATCCGGTTGCGTATTGAAAAGGAGAACTGGAAATACAGCATGTTAACCGGACAGACGGTTAACCGCGGTGAAGTGATCCGCCGGTTTCAGGAAGACCCCGAAAACCGTATTTTTCTGATTTCACTGAAAGCGGGTGGGGTAGGTCTGAATCTCACCGGCGCCGATTATGTGTTTATCATTGACCCGTGGTGGAATCCTGCGGCTGAAAATCAGGCAATAAGTCGCGCGCATCGCATTGGCCAGGATAAACCGGTATTTGTTTACCGGTTTATTACACGGGGCTCTATCGAAGAAAAAATCCAACTGCTTCAGAAACATAAAAGCGCACTGGCGGATAAATTCATAAACTCCGGAAATCTGGTCGGAGAAATCACAAAGGAGGAACTGCTTGAATTGCTGTGAAGTTAGGATTGAGGATTGAGG
>CAZVAD010000128.1:1812-6795 GCA_964624645.1 uncultured Mariniphaga sp. | reverse complement strand
TTCCCCCTTTGGAGCCAATCCCTCCCCTTCCCTGAATGCGGAATTCGGTTAGTGGTGTCCGTTTAATATATCCCAAATGTGAAATGGTGATTACCATATCTTCATCGGCATAAAAATCTTCAGGATTAAACTCTTCTGCATTGGGAACGATTTCTGTTCTTCTTTCATCCCCGTATTTATTCTTGATCTCTACCAGCTCTTCCTTTATAATGTTCATTCTGAGACTAATATCAGACAATACACTCTTCAGGTATTCAATCTGCTTCATAATCTCCTCATATTCGCTCCGCAGCTTATCCTGCTCCAGTCCGGTGAGTTGCCTGAGGCGCATGTCCACAATTGCCCGGGCCTGAATTTCAGTGAGTTCAAACCGCTCAATCAGTCTTTCCCTGGCATTGTCGGGCGTTGAAGAGCTTCTGATAATTGCAATCACTTCGTCAATATTGTCACTGGCGATAATCAGCCCTTCCAGAATATGTGCTCTTTTTTCAGCCTGTTCCAGTTCAAATTGTGTGCGCCGGGTGATCACCTCATGGCGGTGGTCCACAAAATGAACAATAATATCTTTCAGGTTAAGCATTCTTGGCCTTCCGTTGACCAATGCGATATTATTCACATTGAAGGAAGTTTGCAATGCCGTATATTTATAGAGATTATTCAGAACCACGTTGCTCATGGCATCCCTTTTCAGGTCATACACCACGCGCATTCCTTCTCTGCCCGACTCGTCATTTACATTGGAAATGCCATCAATTTTCTTGTCATTGATCAGATCGGCAGTGCGCTGGATCATCTCTGCCCGGTTAACAAGATAGGGAATTTCGGTAACTACTATTTTTTCGCGGTTTCCGTCATTTTCGATGTGCGCCTTTCCTCTCAGAACAATCCGTCCCCTGCCGGTTTCAAAAGCTTCCCTTACTCCCGTATAGCCGTAAATTATTCCGCCGGTCGGGAAGTCGGGCGCTTTGACAATTTGTATCAATTCTTCAATGTCAATATCGGGATTGTCGATATAGGCGTTTATTGCGTCAATGGAGTCGGAAAGATTGTGAGGCGCCATGTTGGTTGCCATTCCAACGGCAATTCCGGAAGAGCCGTTAATCAGCAATTGCGGAATTTTGGTCGGCAAAACGGTGGGTTCGGTCAGTGATTCATCGAAATTTGGCTGAAAGTCCACCGTATTTTTATCGAGGTCAGCAAGTGTTTCTTCAGCAATTCTGGCCATTCGCGCTTCGGTATAACGCATGGCAGCCGGGCTGTCACCGTCAACTGAACCAAAGTTGCCCTGCCCGTCAATCAGCGGGTAGCGTAAAGACCAGGATTGCGCCATTCTCACCATCGTGTGATAAACTGACGAGTCGCCATGAGGATGGTATTTACCCAGAACCTCCCCGACTATTCTTGCAGATTTCTTATAAGGACGATTGGATAAATTTCCCAAATCGAACATGCCATACAAAACCCGGCGGTGAACCGGCTTAAAGCCGTCGCGTACATCGGGCAAAGCACGCGAAACAATCACTGACATCGAATAATCAATGTATGCAGACTTCATCTGCTCCTCTATGTTTATACGAATTATTCTTTCTCCTTCACTCATTGTATTTCTTTCTTCGTTTAAATAATTTCCAATTCCAAATAAACCACAAAAGTAGTAAAAATCATCTGTCAATAAGGCATAAAGGGGCTTGTTTATTGCCGAGTATGGTAATAAGATATTAACAAATTAACTGTCAATAATTCAGTCCGGAATACAATTCACTAATAACTTGAAGGCTTAAAATTCATTTTCAAGCTATATTTTGGGTAATTTAGCCTTTTAAACTAAAGGGAACAATTTTTGTTCTACACAAGGAAAATTTAATAATTAATATGGATTCTCAGTTTTCTCCAAGAATTAAAGATATTATAGGTTATAGTCGCGAAGAGGCTATCCGGTTAGGGAATGACTATATCGGACAGGAGCATCTCTTTTTAGGGATTTTGAGAGATGGTGAAGGAATTGCAACAGACATTCTCGAAAACTTAGGTGTGAACCTGAAAGACATCAAACATCTCATTGAAAAGAAAATCAGAACACAAAAACCGATAAACGGAAATGTTGATCTGATGATGTTGAAATCGGCAGAAAAAGCACTGAAGCTTGTATATCTTGAAGCACGCTGGTTCAAAAGCCCTTATGCCAACAGCGGCCATTTGCTGCTTGCTATCCTGAAAGACAGCGACAATATCATAACCCGGTTGTTACTCGAATTTGGTGTGAGTTATCATGCCGTGAGAACACAGTTGAAGGAATTCAAACAGCCGGAGGCGCGTTCAGACTTTCCTGAAAGTGAAGATGACGAGTCAATGGGGCCGTTTTCACGGAAACCAGGCAGTGGACAGGGGCCAAGAAGAGGCGCCGCATCAAAATCCGATACTCCGGTTTTGGATAATTTCGGAACAGATATTACCCGGTTGGCTGAAGAAGACAGCCTCGACCCCATCGTGGGGCGTGATACGGAAATCGAGCGCCTTGCGCAGATTTTAAGCCGGCGCAAAAAGAACAATCCCATCCTGATTGGCGAGCCGGGTGTTGGAAAATCAGCCATAGCTGAGGGCCTTGCCCTGCGTATCGTGCAAAAGAAAGTTTCGCGCATTTTATTTGACAAGCGCGTGGTGAGCCTTGACATTGCATCCATTGTGGCGGGAACAAAATACCGCGGACAGTTTGAGGAACGCATGAAAGCCATTCTGAATGAATTGGCAAAAGTTAATAATATCATCCTGTTCATTGATGAAATTCATACGATTGTGGGAGCAGGCGGCGCTGCCGGATCGCTTGATGCGGCAAATATGCTCAAGCCGGCTTTGGCGCGTGGTGAAATCCAGTGTATCGGAGCCACCACCCTTGATGAATACCGCCAGCACATCGAAAAAGACGGCGCGCTGGAAAGACGGTTTCAGAAAGTGCTGGTTGACCCCACCACCGTGGATGAAACCATTGAGATTCTGGAAAATATCAAAAGCAGATACGAAGACCATCACAATGTAACCTACACCCCGGAAGCTATTGAAGCCTGTGTGAAACTCACGGCACGGTATATCTCCGACAGGTATTTGCCCGACAAGGCCATTGATGCTTTGGATGAAACCGGCTCACGGGTTCATATTTCAAACATCAACGTTCCCGAGCGCATTGTGAAACTTGAAGAAAAAATTGAACAGGCGAAGGAGGATAAAATTGCCGCTGTGAAGAGTCAGAATTTTGAGCTGGCCGCCAATTACCGGGATAAAGAGAAAAATCTGCTTCAGCTTCTGGAAAATGAAAAAGAGGAGTGGGAAAAGGAATTGCTGAATCACCGTGAAATTGTTGATGAAGAAAAGGTTGCCGAAGTGGTTGCCATGATGTCCGGAGTTCCGGTGCAGCGAATTGCACAGGCTGAAGGAAAACGGCTGATGGGAATGGAAAAAGACCTGAAATCGAAAGTCATCGGGCAGGAAGACGCCATCAAAAAGATTGTGAAAGCCATTCAGCGTAATCGTGCGGGGCTAAAAGACCCCAACCGACCTATCGGTTCATTTATTTTCCTTGGCCCCACGGGAGTGGGAAAAACGCAACTTGCCAAGGTGCTGACGACCTATCTTTTCGATAATCTGGATTCCCTGATCCGTATTGACATGAGCGAATACATGGAGAAGTTTTCTGTGTCGCGACTGGTGGGCGCGCCTCCGGGATATGTGGGATATGAGGAGGGCGGACAGCTCACTGAAAAAGTGCGGCGCAAGCCCTATTCGGTGGTGCTGCTCGATGAAATGGAAAAAGCGCATCCCGATGTGTTCCATATTTTACTCCAGTTGCTGGATGAAGGGCGCCTGACGGATAGTCTGGGGCGGAGCGTAGATTTTAAAAACACCATCATCATTATGACTTCCAACATCGGAACCCGGCAGTTAAAGGATTTCGGGCGCGGCGTGGGCTTTTCCACCACCAAGGATGATGAAACAGATAATGAACATGCAAAATATGTGATTCAGAAAGCGCTGAAAAAGGCATTTGCTCCGGAATTTCTGAACCGGGTGGATGATGTGGTGATGTTCAATCAGCTGAACAAGGAGCATATTCAGCAAATCATTGATTTGGAACTTAATGAGCTGTATAAGCGGGTTGAATCGCTGAACTACAAGTTGAAGATATCTTCTGCCGTGAAGGAATTTCTTGCAGAAAAGGGATATGATCCGCAGTTTGGCGCTCGTCCGCTGAAACGTGCCATCCAAAAATATCTGGAAGACGAAATGGCCGAAATAATCATCAAGGCTTCTATTTCCGAAGGCGATACCATTTCAGTGGGCTTAGATAAAAAGAATGAAAAACTGTTGATTCGGATTCTCTCCGAGAAAAAAGAGATAAGCAGTAATTGACAAGAAGGGCAGTCCAAACGGGCTGCCCTTTTTGTTTACAGGTTATTTCCTGAAAACCAGGCCTCTCCCCTGCCCGACTCTTAAAACTTCTTAAAGCCACTTTAAAATAAAATGGTAAAATATTCCATTTTCCAAAAATAAATAACTAAATTTATCTTCAAATTATTTTCTTCCGAAAATTTATTAATTAAGCTATTGAAAAACAATCAGATATGCGCTTTGAAATCACATTGCATACCCTCCGGGATTTTTCTGTAATTCCCATCAATTACCAATATCCGCTGAGTGCTGCAATTTACAAAATACTTCAAAAAGGAGACAGTGAATATGCTCAATTCTTGCATGAAGAGGGATATGGAAAAGGATATAAGTTTTTTACTTTTTCAGATTTAAGAGGAAAATTCAGAAGAGATGGCGATCGATTGGTTTTATTGGAAGATTCGATGAAATTAAAGGTTTGCTTTCATCTTCCTGTTGCATCGCAATTTTTCGTGGAAGGATTATTTCGGTCTGAAACTATTGAAATTGCCGATAAAAAAACCAAAGCCGGTTTTACTGTTCAGTCAATAATGGCTCAAACTC
>CAZVAD010000128.1:0-1712 GCA_964624645.1 uncultured Mariniphaga sp. | reverse complement strand
GCCGATAAAAAAACCAAAGCCGGTTTTACTGTTCAGTCAATAATGGCTCAAACTCCCCCTTTAGCTTATATCGAAAATGAAAAAGAAATAATACAAATCAAGGTAAAACCGGAATCAATGATAGTTGCCGGTCCAAAAAAGGAAAATGGCAAGTATGATTTTAAATCACCCGATGAAGATGGATTCATAGAGAGTTTGATTTATAGCTGGCGAGAAAAAATTAGGGCGGCTTACGACGAGAAAATCGGAAGAGATGCTATTTTGTCAATTGAAGTAGAAAAATATGAAAACCCCTATCGTTCACGACTTGTGCATATCAAAGCAGGAACAGTAGCAGAGACAAAAATACGTGGATTCTTGAATTTCAAATTAAAATTGACAGCTGAGAAAAGATTTTTGGATTTGATTTTGAATGCAGGTTTGGGTTTGTATGCAGCACAAGGGATGGGTTGTGTAGAAGTAATTGAAATTAATAGAAAGTAAATATAAACAGATTAAATAGTATTCATAAATAAAATTAATTGATATGGAAGATTTAAATACACCAACAATGAGCAACACCAAAAAAGAAATTTTGGAAGCCTATGATGAATTATTGAAACGGAAATTGGAAAGCGAAACCAAACATCCGAAAGAAGAAAAAGAACAAAAACAGAAACAACAAACCATCAAAGATGCAGCTGATCTCAATGCAGAAGGTATTGTGAAAGGTTTGGGTGCAATTAAATTGGATATTGGAACTGCAATCGACAAAATTGAAGATGAGTTACTCAAAGAATTTCAGAAATTGAAAAAACTGCAAGAAGCTATTCAGTTAGAGAGTGATAATCTTGAGGATCTGTATGGTATCAAAGCCAATGCCGACTCTTTAGCAGTTCTTATTGCTGCCAATAAGGAAAAGAAAGAGCTTTTTGAAACCGAAATGGAGGAGAAAAAGAAAACTTTTGAAACGAATAGAAAAGAACAACAAGAAGTATGGACAAAGGAACAACAAATAAGAAATGAAAAATGGAAAGAAGAAGAGGAACTTCGCAAGAAAACTTTAAAAAGAGAAGAGGAGGAGTACAAGTATAATCTTTCTATAATTAGAAAAAAAGAGGAAGATACTTATCTCAACAAAAAAGAAACTCAAGAACGAGAATTGGCTGAGAAAAAACAGCAAGTAGAAAAGGAATTGATTGAAAGAGAGAAAAATATTGCAGAGAGTGAGTTGGAGTTAGAACAGCTTAGAAAGCAGGTGACCGATTTTCCAGTAATTTTGGATAAAGAAATCAATCAAGCTAAAAAAGAAATTTCTGACCTACTCAATACGCAGCATAAATATGAAAAAAATCTCTATGAGAAAGAAACTACAGGTGAAATTCGACTGTTGCAACAAACCATCAGTTCTTTGGAAGCAAAAATAAAAGAACAGGAAGTTTTGATCGATTCGCTGAATAAAAAGACGGATACCGCCGGACTTCAAGTACAAACGATCGCTTTAAAGGCTTTGGAAAGTGCATCGGCATCAAGACAAAGAGAAAAAGCAAAAGATCGGGATACCGATGAGGATTAATAAACCCAAATGCGTTAATTATGAGTGATTTGAGATTAAAAGAAATTATCGGTAAAACAGATTCAAAGATTTTAAAAGATTGGTTGCTGGTGTATGCGACTGCAAATCCATCTTTTGCACAGTTGATAAAGGAGAAATTTAGCCCTTCAACTATAAA
>CAZVAD010000127.1:0-7059 GCA_964624645.1 uncultured Mariniphaga sp. | reverse complement strand
AAGTCAACAATCCGGCAAAACCGGAAGTTGATATAATAATTAAATGTAGAATTGAAATTTTTCAATCCTGATTAATATCAATTTGATACTTGTATATTTGTCCCTTTATAAAAAAGATTATCATGCCGGAAGTTTCAGAAAGAGGAAAAGCCATGCCCGATTCACCGATTCGGAAACTGGCTCCGCTGGCCGAACAGGCCAAACAGCGGGGGATCAAGGTTTATCATTTAAATATCGGCCAGCCCGATTTGCCTACCCCTCCCGAAGCGCTCGCGGCAATCAGAAATATTGACAGAACAATCCTTGAATATTCGCCCAGCGAAGGGATTCTCTCCTTTCGCCAAAAGCTGGTGAAATATTACCACAAATTCAACATCAATGTGGATGTCAGTGATATCATCATCACCACCGGCGGAAGCGAAGCGGTAACATTTGCCTTTATGAGCTGTCTCGACCCGGGAGATGAAATCATCGTGCCGGAGCCGGCTTACGCCAACTACACGGCATTCGCCATCGTTGCCGGAGCAGTCATCAAATCCATTCCGGCAAACATTGATGACGGATTTGCCCTGCCGCCCGTTGAAGAGTTTGAAAAACTCATTACTCCGAAAACCAAGGGGATAATGATCTGCAATCCCAACAATCCCACGGGCTATCTCTATACCAGCGAAGAGATGAATAAAATTCGCGATTTGGTCAAAAAATACAATCTTTTCCTGTTTTCTGATGAGGTTTACCGTGAATTTTGCTACACCGGTTCTCCCTATATTTCAGCATTTCACTTAGATGGAATTGAACAGAATGTAGTGCTGATAGACTCTGTGTCGAAACGTTACAGCGAGTGCGGATTGCGAATCGGGGCGCTTATCACCAAAAACAAGGAGGTGAAGCGCAACGTGCTCAAGTTTTGTCAGGCACGGCTCAGTCCGCCCCTGGTTGGACAGATTGCAGCCGAAGCATCCCTGGATGCCGACTCCGAATATATGCTGAACAATTACAATGAATATGTGAATCGCCGGAAATTCCTGATTGACGGCTTAAACCGCATTGAGGGAGTCTATTCACCCATTCCGATGGGGGCTTTTTACACCGTGGCGCGCCTGCCGGTGAAAAATGCCGATGATTTTTGCGCCTGGCTGCTCTCCGATTTTGAATATGAAGGACAAACCCTTTTCCTGGCGCCGGCATCAGGTTTCTATACTGAACCTGGTCAGGGTGTTGATGAAGTGCGCATTGCCTATGTGCTGAAAAAAGAGGACCTTGCCGCTTGCCTGAAAATTTTGGATGAAGCGCTGAAAGTCTATCCGGGCAGAAAAGTTCCTTTTACTGTCGAAGTGACAGAAACAGCTTAATAGCCCCCTGCGTTGTCCGCGTGCAGGAATAGCACACAGATGACACGAATTAAACGGGTTTTCACCGGTTTTGGGACAAAAAAGAGAAACTCCTGCTGATTTTGATTCCTGCTTTCCGCATTGCAAGACACTAAAAATTTTCCTTGATGATTTGCAACAGTTCTTCCTGTTGCTCATCCATTTTCAGTAATATGGTTTTGTATGTTATGAGTCAGGCAAACAGTATGAAATTTAACACAAAACGCAAATCTGATGTGAGGAATCACGTTAAAGCAAGACTTTGAAGCAGAGAGTTTCAACCTGGAAAATTTCTCAGGGCAGGCGGCGCAGCTTTTCTTTCACGCTGATGCGTGGCTGAGCCGGCGGAATCGTTTCCGGGTAGCCCATGGCCAGAATGCCCGCAATATGTCTGTCTTCGGATACGCCCAGGACGGAGTGGGCAGCAGGATTACTGCCAAACGAGAGCCAGACGCCGGCAATTCCTTTTTTCCAGGCTGCCAGAAAGATATTCTGTATTGCTGCCGCAGCCGACATCGGGAAATCGTATTTTTCAAGAGGCGTTACTGCCGGTAAATTAACAACAGCAAGCAGAACGGGCGCATCTCCAAAATTTTGGGAAAAATTCCGGATCATCTGCTTAAGTCCGTCGGGCAGTTCCGGATTCATCAACGGGCCGGCTTCCATTGCTTTCAGGTATGCTTCCTGCATGCGCTGCCGGGTTTCATCACCAATCAGCAGGAATTCCCAGGGCTGATTGTTCCCATGAGACGGCGCCCAGGTGCCGGCTTCCAGAATTTCAAACAATGCGTCATCGGAAACGCTTTGCGGAGTAAACTTTCGTGCGGTCCTTCTGCTGTAAATTGCTTCAATAAGTTCCATATTTAAAATTACTTTGGGTTTTAAAAATTGTTATATCTTTCTGATTCTTTCATTTTATTTGCTTTTGAACAGATAAATAGAAAAATCAGCTGCCAAATATACAGAATATCTCCAAAGACGGGTAACCCCGGTTATCGGGGGGTGAGAAAATTAACGAAATAAAATTCGGAAACAGATTGACTTTTCCCTTTCTATTTCACCACCAGTTCATACGGCATTCTTGCCTGAAGGCCGTCCATTTGTGAAAATCTTTTCAGGTATTCGTAGAATTTATAATTCTCACCCAGCTCATTTTTGATGAACCGGGCCCTGAGATTATCGGTTCCGCCTTTGAGCAGTTGCTGAAACGGATCAAGCTGTGCCGGCAGGGAAACCGTCCGGTAATTTTCGAGCCCTGCGATTTCAGCAGCCAGCTTTACGGCATCCTGCAACCCTCCGAATTCATCAATCAACCCGAGTTCCTTTGCATTTTCACCGCTCCACACACGCCCCTGCCCGATTTCATCCACCTGCTCTTTGGTCATGTTCCGCCCTTCGGCCACGTGGGAAATAAACAGGTCATACCCGTCCTCAATATTCTGCTGCATCAGGTTGCGCTCATAGGGCGTCATAGGACGATAAACGGAAAGCAGGTTTGAGTTCTCATTGGTTTTCACCACGTCGGTGGAGATGCCTAATTTATTATTCAGCAATTTTTCCATGTTGGGAATCATACCAAAAATTCCGATGGAACCGGTGATGGTGTTCGGCTGTGCCACAATCCGGTCGGCAGCGCATGAAATATAATATCCGCCTGAAGCGGCCACATCGCCAAATGAAACCACCATGGTTTTCTCTTCGGCAGCCAGTTTCACTTCGCGCCAGATCACCTCCGAGTCGAAAACCGAGCCGCCCGGGGAATTTACCCGCAGAACGATAGCTTTATAAGTGCTGTCCTGCCGTACTTTGCGGATCTCCTTTCCCAGTTCGTCGCCAATAATGGAATTTCCGCCCATTGCCGCGCCGATGTCGCCGCTGGCGTAAATCACTGCAATTTTATCCCGGCTGAACGGTTTGCTTTTGCCTTTCACGGTAGCTTTTGCATAGCTTGAAACGCCAATAACCGGAACACCTTTTTTATCTTTGATTCCTGTGATTTCACGCAGATCGTCAAGCACTTCATCCCTGTATTTTGCCGCATCCACCAGGCCCGAGGCCACCACTTTTTCTCCAAAGTTGAACGTCTGCACCTCATCTGCCATTACAGAAAGTTGCTCAATGGTCAGATTTCGCTTTTCGGCAATTCCGTCAAGCATCCGGTTCCAGAGGCTGCCCAAATAGGTAAGCTGCTGTTCCCGGTTTTCGTCACTCATTTTTTCGAGCATGAAAGGCTCCACCGCAGCCTTAAATTTTCCGTGACGCACAATCTGCATTTCAATCCCCAACTTGTCAAGCGCCTTGGTGAAAAACATCATTTCGCCACCCAGACCTCTCAAATCCACGAAGCCTAAGGGATGCACCACCACTTTATCCGCTACGGTTGCCAGATAATACGATTTCTGGTCATAAAAACTTCCGTAGGCATACACCGGTTTTTCGCAACTGTCCTTAAAGGCAATCAGCATGTTCCGGATTTCCTCTACCGAAGCCATTCCGGCGCCGGCAGATGCCACTTTCAGGTAAACTCCTTTTATCCGGTCATCTTTAACCGCCTTTTCCAAAGCAGTCTGGATATCATCAAGCCCGATTGATTTCGCACGCTGAAATCCGGGAATATCCAAATCCTGCAACGGGTCATTGGGCGCACGGTCAACAATCTGCCGTTCCAGATCAATCACCAGCATGGACTTGTCCTGAACAGAAACCTGTTTTTCAGATACGGAAACCAATATTCCGATGGCCATGAAAAATAGAAAAAAGCCGATAATGGATACGGCAATGATGCCAACAATTGTGGCAAGCACATACTTGAAAAATTCTTTCATATCTATTGTTTAAACATTATTATTCTAAATGATTGTATTTTATCTGTCGGTATCTTCCACAATTCAGTGCTTTCAAACGAATTGTTCATCTCTGATTATTAATAAAAAACAATATTAACAGCATTTTTTATTTCCTTATTTCAATCCATATTCCATATGTCAATCCATCAGAATCAGGTGGTACAGGCCGTTCAATACGAAAGGAGCTGATATCGGTTTCTTGTAAAATGGATTCGATTTGCCTAACATCAGCTTTTGCATCATAATTCGGGAAGTTTTTTTGTTTTCCTCTCACCTGTCGTGCAACATCTACCGGCATATCCCGGGCAAAGCCTCTGCCGATAAAGGCAACCCCACCGGGTTTCAGTACCCGATATATCTCGTTGAATGCCTGTTTTTTATTTTCCCAAAAGTGAAAGCTTCCTCTGGAAACAATCACATCAGCATAATTATCTCTGAATGGCAAGTTGTGAGCATCGGCAAAAATGGCGCTTATCCTGCTTTTCAAGCCTCTCTTTTCAGCTTCCTGAAAAAAGTAAGGAAAAAAGTGCGGATTGATATCAGCATTTATCCAATGAAAATTTGTCCTTGCACAAAGCTCCAATATAAGTTCACCTGGTCCGGCACCCAGGTCAATTCCTATACCGGAGGACATGTTGCCAAGTTCATAATCGGCAACTATTTGTTTCGCAAGCGGTGCATAAACCGGATTCAGGGTTCCCTGACTTGTTGCAATCATTCTTTGTGCTGCTCCCTCCGTATATTTTTCAGGAGAAGGCACGTTCTGCTGTGCCATTGCAAAAGAAAACCCGAACATGCCGGTTACAATACCTGCAAAAAATAGAATTCGTGAATTTAAAAAGGGTTTAAACAAAAATGTAAAAAGCATAATCTCATTTAAAATCTCAAAATATCGAACAATTTTTCCAAAAACAGAGTCGAAGAAAATTAGTTTTCCGGTTTTTTTCAGGAATTAAGAAAAACAATTAGTATTCGTTATACTATTATATATTACAAACAAATTTACATGATAATTTTAAATAAGCACATAATATTTAAAAATGAATAATTTGCAGGATGAAAATTTAATTCTTCATGAAAGCATTTCTCTATAACTTAATACTTTCCCGCAAAATCATCAGCCAAAGCATTAATTTCCGCAGGGGTGAGGTGTGCTTCTGAACTGATAATCATACGATACCTGAAAGTAACAGACGCACCGGACGTGAGGGATAAATTGTTGCTTTCCTCTCCTTTGGTGAAGTCGTGAACTCCCAGCGGATTTGCGGCAAAAAGTCCGTATCCGCGGGCGTGCCAGTAGGTGGGATAATTTATGTTTTTTGGGTGGTCGCAAATCACAACGGAGATTTTTTCATTGCCGATATTTCCGTATAAATCCATCCATCTGGCACGGGTGCCCCACACTTCATCCCCGGTTATGCCTTCGCTGCTCAGGTAGTTGCCACTAACATCCTCCCTTGTCATTGCCGCCACTTTGACGGGCTGCCCATCTGCCTGATGAAGCGTAACGTTCCCTTTAGAGGGCAATTCCAGTTGACGCGCCACCCGGAGGCCGAACATACCTTCTTTGGTGTCGGGCAACGAAACATTCTTAGCCACAGCAGTCAGGGTGGTAATCCGGTCAATTATACGCAGGGCGCCCTCAGCAATAAAGTAAAATTCCGTATGTTCCTTCAAAAGTTCATCATCTCCCGGACTGACCCAGCTTGCATTTGCAATCAGAACTCCTTCACCGTTTCCTTCGGAAGTTTTTTCGATGTTCAGATGTTTAATCACCCCTCCGTTTTCATTTCTTGTTCCTAAGCCTTTTGAGCCGTTCCCCCAAAAATCATAACCGTTCACATTTCCGTAAGTCAGCCACATGCCCACCTGATGAGGGTGGTCAACCTGTTCGCCGGGAATGGGCTGAATGGGAAAGCCCCGTGTAACAGCCGTTCCGCCCGAAGTTAAAACCGGGTAGAGAATCGGTTTGCAGACATCGCCGGGCCACTGATAGGTGGTAAATAGCTGCCCGTCAACCAGAACGTCAACCTTGTTTTGCAGGCTGTTTTCGCTGAACGTAACTTTCAGCCCGGGACTTTTAGCCGGTTTTTTTGCCCCGCAGGAAGCTAAAATCATGGAACCGGAAAAAATAACTGCCGAAATTAAAAAGAGAATTTTTTTCATCGGATTAAAATTAAATATTTTCGATATCGTTTGAATTGCTACTTTAGATGTTTCATAGTTCAACCGGTGTTGATTATCAAAACAATTACAAATATACACATCTATGCATCAGGTTTTTTTGGGAATTGGCGGAAATATCGGAAACAAAGCATTAAATTTTAAAAAAGTTTATGTTTTGATTGAAAAAAAATTAGGCAAAATCATTGCCGGGTCATCTGTTTACGAAACTTCTCCGTGGGGTTTTGATGCCGAAAATAATTTCTGGAATCAGGCGCTGCTCATTGAAACTTCTCTTGCTCCTGAAGATTTGCTGAACCGCATTCATCAGATTGAAAATGAATTCGGGCGTATCCGAAAGGAAGGAAAGTATCTTTCGCGCGAAATGGATATTGATGTTTTGTTTTACAACGACCTGGTATTGAGTACCCAGCGCCTGACCATTCCGCATCCGCACATTGAAAAGCGACTGTTTGTGCTGGCGCCGCTCAATGATATTGCCCCCGGTTTTGTTCATCCGGTTTTGAAAAAGAGCATCCGCGAATTGCTGGAACAGTGCGTCGATAATTCATATATTGAAAAAATTGATCCGAATGAAGACCGGAAGGAATCAACCTGAAATTTTAGTTTAGAATTCCCTTTTAAATTCTTTGACTATCCCGGAGCCAGCGCCGAAAACG
>CAZVAD010000126.1:0-7139 GCA_964624645.1 uncultured Mariniphaga sp. | reverse complement strand
CCGATTTGTTCAATGAAATATGGGAAAATCGTCCGGCATTGCCGGCGGATAAGCTCTTTGAACTGAAGCCTTCTGTAACCGGAACTTCCCGCAGGGAAAAAAGAGAATTGCTTGTTCAGGAACTGAAAAGATACGCTGCCGATTTTCAGGTGATTACCGCTCTTGATGAATTGGCATGGCTGCTGAATTTGCGCGGTTCGGATGTGCCTTATAATCCGGTGTTTACCGGCTATGGTATTTTCGGTAAAGACTTTTCTCTACTTTTTGTCAATCCCGGAAAACTGACGCAGGAGCTCAGGGAAAGTCTGGAAGATGAGGGCATCCGGCTGATGGAATATGAACAGTTTTACGGGTGGCTGAAAACGGTGAAAGGAAAAAGCGTTTTGATTGATCCGGACTCGGTGGGTTATGCTGTTTTCGGTACGTTGCAACCGGAAAACAGTATAATAGAAGGAATTTCCCCGGTGGCTTTGCTGAAAGCGCAAAAGAATGCGACTGAGCTGGCCGGATTCCGGGAAGCTATGAAAAAGGACGGCGCAGCCCTGCTGGAATTTTTGTTCTGGCTTCGCGGGAATGTGCAAAAGGGGAACGTAACCGAGTACAGCGCAGGGCGTAAACTCGCTGAATTCCGTTCGCAACAGGAGGATTACAAAGGCGAAAGTTTTGCGCCGATTGTCGGTTACAGGGAGCACGGCGCCATTGTGCATCTGAATGTTTCGGAAAAGGATGCGCTCCCGTTAAAATCCGAAGGAATTCTGCTGTTCGATTCGGGAGGGCAATATCTGCACGGCACCACCGACATCACCCGTACCATCGCTCTGGGGGCGGTTGCCGGAAAGCAAAAAACGGATTACACCCTGGTGCTGAAAGGGATGATTGCTTTGTCCGGCGCCCGTTTCCCGGAAGGAACCAAAGGGTGTCAACTCGATATTCTTGCACGGAAAGCGCTTCTGGAGCAGGGCCTCAATTACGGACATGGTACGGGACATGGGGTAGGACATTTCCTCAACGTGCATGAAGGGCCGGTTTCCATCAGGCCGGAATGCAATGGGACGCCCCTGTTACCGGGAATGGTGCTCTCAAATGAACCCGGAATTTACCGCGAGGGAGAATATGGTATCCGGATAGAAAACCTGTTGGTTTGCGTGGAAAAAGAGGCGAATGATTTTGGCCGGTTTCTTGGTTTTGAAACGCTCACGCTTTGCCCCATAGACACCCGGCTGATTGACACAGAATTACTTTCAGAAAAAGAACGAAACTGGCTGAATGAATACCACCAGAGGGTTTGCGATGAATTAAAACCGTTGGTACGAAGCGAACTTCATGGTTTTTTAGAAGAGTTGACCCGGGAAATATGATTGCACTTTTTAAAGTTGATTTCAGATTTTGGAAGATATCCGAAAAATAATTCACATTGACATGGATGCTTTTTATGCTTCCGTGGAGCAGCTGGATCATCCGGGACTGAAGGGAAAGCCTGTTGCAGTGGGCGGTTCGCGCGAAAGGGGAGTGGTGGCTGCCGCCAGTTACGAAGCGCGCCGGTTTGGCGTGCGTTCTGCAATGCCGTCAAAGGTGGCCAAACGGAAATGCCCGGAGCTGATATTTGTGAAGCCCCGGTTTTCGCGCTACAAGGAAATTTCCAATCAAATCCGGGAAATATTTTTTGAATACACCGACCTGGTGGAGCCGCTTTCACTTGACGAAGCTTACCTTGATGTAACGTATGCCAAAAAAGGAAAGCCATCGGCTACGCTCATTGCAAAGGAGATCAGAAAGCGGATTTTCGATGAAATGCGGCTGACAGCCTCTGCCGGAGTTTCATATAATAAATTTCTGGCAAAAATGGCTTCTGATGTGAACAAGCCGGATGGCATTTTTGTGATTACACCCGGTGAAGCACAGGATTTTATCGATAATCTGGAAGTTGGAAAGTTTTTTGGAATCGGGAAGGTTACTGCTGCAAAACTCAACAAAATGGGCATCTGGTTTGGCCGGGACCTGAAAGAAATCGACCGGTTTGAGCTGGTGAGGCTTTTCGGGAAATCGGGGAACTACTATTTTGAGATTTGCCGCGGAGTGGATGACCGCCCGGTGGAGCCTGCCCGTGAGCGAAAATCGGTGGGCGCCGAGCAGACTTTTTCAGCCGACCTGTTTTTGAAAAGTGAAATGGAAACTGAGCTGCTTGAAATTGCCCGCACAGTCTGGGAGCGCTATGAGCGCTCCAAAGTCCGGGCAAAAACACTGACCCTGAAATATAAAACCAGCGACTTTCAGCAGTACACGCGAAGCAGAACGATACCCGGACATTTCTCTTCGGAAAGTGAAATGCTGACTTTGGCAAAAGCGCTTCTTCATGCCGAAACCTTTACCAAAGGCGTGAGGTTGCTGGGACTCACCTTTTCCAATTTTCAGCAGGAAGAAAGAAAAATGCCGGTACAATTGACGATTGAATTTTAAATTATTATGCATTAAGTTTACTATTTTTACAAAAGGCAAAACGCTTACTTTTTGAAGTATATTTTTATTGAAATGAATGGTTTAACGCAAATTATTTTACAAACATGAAACGACTGAAACAGACTTTATGGGTATTACTTTTGATTTTGGTGGCAGCGTATCTAATGGGGCCTAAACCTCCAAAACCGGAGCTGAACAAGGATTTGCCGTCTCTGCCGTCCGGCGTTCAGGGGATTGAATCATTCATTGCGGAGCAGAATGCAGATTTTCAGGTCAGGCCGGACAATGAATCCCGGGTTTTCTGGGCAAACGATTCACTGAAGGAACGCACCGATTATTGCCTGCTGTACCTGCACGGATTTTCGGCATCGTGGTACGAAGGCTATCCTGCCCATGTGAAATTTGCAAAGCATTTCGGAATGAACCTCTATATTCCGCGACTGGCTTCGCACGGTTTGGTTACCGACGAAGCGCTGATTGATATGACCCCCGATAATTTGTGGGAATCGGCAAAGGAAGCGCTGATGATTGCCCGTAATCTGGGAAGGCATGTCATTGTCATGGGGACTTCCACGGGCGGCACGCTCGGACTGAAACTGGCTGCCGATTTTCCTGAATATGTGGATGGCCTGATTTTATATTCGCCCAATATCCGGATCAACAACAGCGCCGCTTTCCTGCTCTCCAAACCGTGGGGACTGCAAATCGGAAGAAAAGTTATCGGCGGAAACTACCGGGTAACCAATCCTGACTTCGACTCAAAGGAGTGCCAATACTGGTATTGCCGATACCGCATGGAAGCGGTGGTTTACCTTCAGCAACTGGTGGATGCCACCATGAAAAAAGAGACCTACGCCGGAGTGATTGCACCGGTTTTCCTGGGCTATTACTACAAGGACAGAGAGCATCAGGATCAGACGGTGAAAGTGGGGCCGATGTTGCAGATGTTTGACCAGTTAGGCACTTTTGATGAGCATAAAGTGAAGGTCGCTTTCCCCGAAGCCGGCGATCATGTGATTGCCTGCGAACTTACCTCAGGCGCTGTGAGTGAGGTTGTTGCCGAAACCATAAAGTTTGGGGAGCAGGTTCTGGAGCTACAACCTGTCAACTGATTTTGGATGCTGCAGGTTCATCAAGGAACCAGATGACGGTTCCGTTTTTTGGTTCCACATAATAGGCGGGAAGTGATTTTGCCTTTTCCTCGTTGTTCATAATTTCTGAAACCCGCATGGCTTTATTTTCTCCGGTCACCAAAAAGAAAATCCGGGAGGCATTGTTCAGCACTTTTCCGGTGAGTGTGATGCGTTTCTGGCCTGAAACCGGATGTTTTGCCACCGCACAAACTTCAGATTCTTCAAAAATATCCATCCGGTCGGGAAAAATGGAGGCGGTGTGCCCGTCGTCGCCCAAACCCAGCATAATGAGATCAAACACGGGAAAACCACCCCGGCTGAGCAGATTTTTGGAAATTTCAGCTGCATAGCGTCCGGCTTCCTCCTGCGGTAGTTTCTCCCCCTTTATCCGGTGAATGTTTTTTGGCGGAACCGGAACGTGGGTAAAAAGAAAATCATTTGCCATTTTGAAATTACTTTCATCGCTTACCGGCGACACACAACGTTCGTCGCCCCACCAGAAGTGAATCCGTTCCCAGGGAATTGTCTCTTTGTATTTTTTTGCCAGAACTTTAAATAGTTTTTTCGGAGTATTTCCACCGGATAGGGCTATATGAAATTGCTGCTGCAAGGAATCCCGGGTTATTCTATGAATTTCTTCAGCTACTGCCTTACTGACCTTTTTGGCGTTCGGGTAAATTTTCACTTCTGTTGAAACAGCCATAATTTCAGATTTTAATGGCTAAATATATGAATTTATGGAGAAATGAAAAAATGGAGCTTGTAAATGGCTTAAAGCTTATAACATTTTTCATCGTCCGTGAGGTTTTTACACGGGTAATGCCATTGCCCCCTCTGGATCAGCCTGTGGGCGCTTTCCGGTCCCCAGGTTCCGGCAGGATAACCATAAACAGGTATGCGCGGGTCATTTTTCCACGCATCCATGATGGGCTGAACAAATTTCCATGCCTCCTCCACGGCATCCCTGCGCGAATAAAGCGTGGCGTCGCCCAACATGCAGTCCAGCAGCAGGCGCTCATAGGCTGACGGCAGATGCACATCGGCAAGATCGGTATAGTGAAAATCCATGTCCACCATTTGGGTCTGAAATCCTGCGCCGGGGGTTTTCATTTTGAATTTCAGCAAAATTCCCTCATCGGGCTGAATGCGGATAATCAGCTGGTTATTTTCCAAACCTGAAATTCCCGCATGGTTGAAAAGATGATGCGGAACCTGCTTAAAGTGAATGACAATTTCCGTAACCCTTGCCGGCAGCTTTTTCCCGGTGCGGATATAGAACGGAACGCCTGCCCAGCGCCAGTTGTCAATGAAAAATCTCATGGCAACAAATGTTTCGGTGCGCGAATCCGGACTGACGCCCGGTTCTTCACGATACCCCTTCACGTGTTCACCTTTTATTTCGGAGGCAACATATTGGCCCCTCACCACCGATCTGGCCACATCGTCGCCCATTATCGGGCGGATGGACTGAAAAACCTTTACGATTTCATTGCGGATGGCATCGGCTTCAACCACAACAGGCGGTTCCATGGCAACAAATCCCACCAGCTGAAGCAGGTGGTTCTGCAGCATATCGCGCAGGGCACCTGCCTGTTCGTAGTAGCCACTGCGCCCTTCCACGCCAAGGTCTTCGGCAGAGGTAACCTCCACCCGTTCAATGAAATTACGGTTCCATAACGGCTCAAAAATGCCATTGGCAAAACGGGTGACCAACATGTTCTGCACGCTCTCTTTTCCCAAATAATGGTCAATCCGGTAAATCTGATTTTCATCGAAGGAGTCAAGCAGACTCCTGTTCAACTCCTGTGCCGATTTCAGGTCGGTGCCAAAAGGCTTTTCAACAACCAGCCTTCTGAAATGGCCGTCATATTGCGCCAATCCCTCTCTTTCAAGGTTTTCGGATATTGCTTCGTAAACCGTAGGAGGGGTGGAGAGATAAAAAATGTAATTTGAGGGAATGCCTCTTTCTTTTCCGAGACTTTCAAGCCTTGCAGAAAGCTTTTTAAAATCACCGGCTTCGGTTGGCGATACCGGTTCATAGAAAAGAAGCTTCAAAAACTCAGCAATCTCCTTTTCCCCGGAAAGAAATCCGCTTGCTTTTTCCCTGAATGTGTCATCGGAAAGTGGTGTCCGTGAGGCGCCAAGCACCGCAAAGTTTTTCGGCAGCAATTTTCTCCGGCAAAGGGAAAACAGCGCCGGAATCAGTTTGCGCCGGGTCAAATCGCCCGATGCGCCAAAAATTACAAGGATATGGTCTTCCGGTTTCTTCATGTTCATAATTTATATGCTTTCAACACAATAGACAATCACATTGTTTTGGTGAAAAAGGTAATTAAATGCCAACTCCGTGGCCGGAACTTTTTTGCACAAAGTGCCGCGGAATGTCCCGCCTGCCGGATTAAACTCAAAGGGATGAATGATGATATGTGTCTTAAACTCCACTTCGGGAACTTCACAAAACTTGAATGCCGCCTCTTTTGCGCTCCAGAACAAAACCTGCAAAAGGGATGGATCCGGCGAATTTCGTATGCACTCCCGCTCAGCCTCCGATAGGAACCGGACAGCCACTCTCTCCGTATTTCTGTTGATGTTTTCCACATCGGCGCCAATGTTTTTTTCTGAAAGTGCCACAATGGCCAGATCGGCAGAGTGGGAGATACTGACTTTCAACGGAGAATCCTCTAAAAGAGGCTTCCCGTTTGAATCGTAGCTGATTTCAGTTTTTTTGCCTGACATTTTTTCCATGAGCAAACGGACGGCAATGTATTCTCTCTTCCGGTTTTCGTTTTTGATGGCCAGATACTCTTTTTTTTCATTTTCGGAAAACAAAAAATTCCGGCTCAATGTATCTGAAGATTCAGTCAATGGCATGACTCCCAGCTTTCCCGGCTTGATATCAAAAACAGAAATTTCAGGCATTATCTCCATTTTGCGGTTTCAATTAGATGGATAATATCCTGTTCAAGAAAGTCGATGACCGGCTTCAGCGAGTCGATGTCGGGCGTTGCCCGGATATATAAGGCGCCGCGCAGAAAGTGCTGCGTGCTGTCGGTTAAAAAAAACTGCATGGGCGATGCCGCATTGCCTTTGATCTGATAAACCGTTCCGAAAATCCCGGCGTCGGGATTGACGTAAATCCGCTCTTCGATGGCATCCGCCTTGATGGAGTGTTTGTAAGCCAGTTCGCGCGCTTCTTCCATCAGTTCCGGCAGCAGCCCGCGGGATGAACCTGCTTTGGCCCGCAGGTTATAGTATGAAATATGCACTTCCGCCTTGTTTGCGGGCGATTCCAGATTGATCCAGAAAGGCTGCCCGGGGTTATCCCGGTCGGGCGAAACTTTCATGTAGGCGGGGATGTCAAACCGGTAGGGGAAATGATTATCCAAAGGGTGATAAACCTTTTCGGGAAAGCTGATGCGAAAGAATCCGCGTGGCCGCGGAGAAAATTTCTCTTTGCAACCGGCAACCGTCAGAAGCGCCATCACAACAACCAGCCTGCAGCCTGTATTTAATTTTTGCCATTTCACCGTGCAAAAATAAGGCTTTGTT
>CAZVAD010000125.1:0-7432 GCA_964624645.1 uncultured Mariniphaga sp. | reverse complement strand
CCGATACAGAAATTCTTGAAAATATGCCCCAAAACTTCGTGGGTGGTAATTTCGCCTGTAATCTCCGACAGATAATGCAGACACTCGCGGATGTCCTGTGCCAGAAAATCAGCGGTGATTCCGCTGTCCAGCCCGGCCAGAACCCGCACGATGGCCGCATGTGCATTTTTCAGTATCTCATAGTGACGCACATTGCTGACGATAACATCCTGCTGATCAATCTGCTCCATATTCACTGAGTGGATCATCAGATCAATGAGCTGTTCAAGATTTTGTTTTGTTTTTGCAGCAATAAAAACCAGGTCTTCATTGGATTCCAATTTGAAACTTTCCATTTCCTGAAGGGTTTCCTGCCGGGCGGCATCTATTTTATTGGCCACAACAATCAGTTTCTGATCCCCGGAGAGCCTTTCCCTGATTTTGTCAATACGCTGTTTGACAAGAGGGTAGGGGTTATTCATATCCACCACGAGCAAAACAACAGCAGCCTGATCCAGTTTACTGAAAGTCCGTTCAATCCCCAATGATTCGATATGATCTTTTGTGTCGCGGATTCCGGCAGTGTCGAAAAACCGGAAAGCTGTTCCGTGGATATTCACCACATCTTCAATCACGTCGCGCGTGGTTCCGTGAATATCTGAAACAATCGCTTTTTCTTCATTTAAAAGGGCATTCAGAAGCGTTGATTTCCCTACGTTGGTTTCCCCCACAATCGCTACGGGAATCCCGTTTTTAATCACATTCCCCAGCTGAAATGAGTTTTTGAGTTTTTGCAGCAGTTGCTCAACCTTTTCTGCCAGTTTGCGCAACTCTGCGCGGTTGGCAAACTCCACATCCTCTTCGGAAAAATCAAGTTCCAGTTCAACCATTGCCGTGAAATGCAGCAGTTGGTCGCGCAGGTCGTTGATTTCCCGGGAGAAGCCGCCGCGCATCTGATTCAACGCCAGCTTGTGAGCCGCCGCACTGGAGGCGGCAATCACATCAGCCACCGCCTCGGCCTGTGATAAATCCATTTTTCCGTTCAGAAATGCACGTTGGGTAAATTCACCCGGACGGGCCATTCTTGCACCGTTTTCAATGAAGATTTCAAGCAGTTTTTGCTGCACGAAAACCGAACCGTGGCAAGAGACTTCCACAATATCTTCGCCGGTGAAGGAGCGGGGTGCACGAAACAATGCAACCACCACTTCGTCAATCACTTCATCGTTTGAAACAATTTGCCCGAAATGCAGCGTATTGGCCGGTTGTGTTTCCAGTTTTTTGGCTTTATCCGGGCTGCGGAAAACCTTTCCGGTGATTGCCACCGCATCCGGCCCCGAAAGCCGGATGACTGCAATGGCGCCGCTGCCCGGCGATGTTGAAATGGCGCAAATAGTTGACTGATCAAGCATATTCCGTAACTTTTTTGTAAAGATATATCATTTATTTTAATTAGTTTTAGCCGGAATAAAACACGTTTTATGAATAAATTGATTAAAGAAACCGTTGAAATTATCAGGGAATCAAAATACCTGATTGCATTCACCGGTGCGGGAATTTCCGTGGAAAGCGGCATTCCTCCCTTTCGCGGAAAGCTCGGCCTTTGGAATAAATACAATCCTGAAATACTTGATTTAGGCTATTATCTTGAAAACCCCGAAGCATGCTGGTTCTATATCCGGGAAATATTTTACGACTTTTTTGCCACAGCAAAACCCAATGATGCACACCGTGTGCTTGCCCGCATGGAACAGGAAAAAATGCTGCAATCCATTGTAACGCAGAATATTGATAATTTGCATTTTGAAGCCGGAAACAAGATAGTACATGAGTTTCATGGCAATTCAAAACGATTGGTCTGTATGAAATGCGGAAGGCTTTATGATGCCGGTGCGTTCGATTTCAGTAACCTTCCTCCGCGCTGTGAAGATGACAATGAAATTCTGAAGCCCGATTTTATTTTTTTCGGTGAAGGGATTCCGCCGGAGGCATACCAGAATTCATTTGCAGACGCCGAAAAGGCTGATGTCTGCATCATTGTCGGGTCCACGGGGGAAGTTACGCCCGCATCCTTTGTGCCGCGCACAGCCAGGCAAAATGAAGCGACGATTATTGAAATCAATCCGGAAGAGACATTGTTTACCAACCAGATCACCGATATTCATCTGAAAGGAAAAGCATCGGTTATCCTTTCTGAAATTGAAAAACACCTGTTTTGAATTTTAAACTCCCGTGTTGAAACTTTTCCGGGGAAACGCACTTCTTTCGCATGAATTAATCAGCCTGCGGCTTATTGTTGGCCGGGAAAAAGCCAATAACCATTATATTTGCGCAACTTAAAATTTAATAACATGAAGTTACTTGAAGGAAAAACAGCCCTGATCACCGGCGCTTCCCGCGGAATCGGGAAAGCCATCGCCCTGAAATTTGCCGGGGAAGGCTGCAATATTGCATTTACCGATCTTTTTGAAGATGAAAACATGAAAGCCACGGAAGCGGAACTGCTTGACCTGGGCGTTAAGGCTAAAGGCTATCCCTCCGATGCCTCCTCTTTCGCCGATACCGAAAAGGTAGTTGACCGGATTGTGGAAGATTTCGGAAGCATTGACGTATTGGTGAACAATGCCGGAATCACCAAGGATACGCTGCTTATGCGCATGACGGAAGAACAGTGGGATGCTGTGATTAACGTGAACCTGAAATCGGTTTTCAATTTCACCAAAGCTGCCCAGAAAACCATGCTGAAACAGCGTTCGGGGTCTATTATCAATATGAGCTCGGTGGTCGGCGTCAGCGGAAATGCCGGGCAGGCCAACTATTCTGCCTCCAAGTCGGGAATTATCGGATTCACCAAGTCTGTGGCGCGCGAATTAGGCTCCCGCGGAATTCGCTCGAACGCCATCGCACCCGGATTCATCATTACTGAAATGACTGCGAAAATACCGGAGGATGCCCGTAAGGCATGGGAAGCCTCCATTCCGCTGAAGCGGGGCGGAACCCCTGAAGAAGTTGCCGGGGTTGCTGTTTTTTTAGCCTCCGACCTTTCGTCCTATGTCAGTGGGCAGGTGATTCAGGTGTGCGGCGCAATGAATACCTGATTCATTTGAAGTGACAAGCAAACAGAAAAATTGACGGGGTGATTTGGATTCACCCCGTCAATGATTTTAAACCTTTTTCAGGATAGCGGTTCGGGCGCAGGCGGAGTTCCTGATCCGGTCTTAAACGGACTTTCGGGTAGGGGAACAAACTCCCTGTCGTCGTTTGGTGGCAGGATAATCTTTCCGCTTTTCCAGTCTTCTTTGGCCTGCTCAATACGCTCTTTGCGGGATGAAACGAAGTTCCACCAGATAAAACGCTCGCCGACCTGTTCCCCGCCAAGAAGCATCAGAACAGATTCCTCTTTTACAAGAAGGGTAGGGGCATCTCCCTTTTTAAATACCAGCATTTGTCCGGCTACATAAAGAATTCCCCTGAGTTCCAGACTTCCCTTTACAATATAGACAGCTCTTTCCTCATGTTCTTTGGGAAGATTGAATCGCGTTCCGCCGGTTATTTTAGCGTGAATATAGAAAAGGGGAGAGTAGGTTTTTACATCATTTTTCAGCCCGTAGGCATTCCCGGCAATCAGGCGCATCCATATTCCTTTGTCGGTATGGATTTCAAGCTGCTCTGGTTTGTAGTTGAAAAATTCGGGATCGTTTTCTTCGGCGTTTTCCGGCAGCGCCACCCAGGTCTGCAACATTTCCAGCGCCCCGTCTGCCAGCATTTTAGGGTCTTCAAACCTTTCGGAATGGGAAATTCCTTTTCCGGCAGTCATCCAGTTCACTTCTCCCGGCCGGATCACCTGTTCCACCCCCAGGCTGTCGCGGTGAGTCACATGTCCCTCCAGCAGATAGGTGATTGTTGACAAGCCGATGTGTGGGTGTGGCAGCACATCCATTGCCGGAATCTTCTCCGGCGGCAGTTTCACCGGTCCGGCATGGTCAAGAAAAATAAAAGGCCCCACCATCCTCCGGCGGCGGAATGGCAAAATCCGGCGCACATCCAAACCGGTACTCAACGCAGCGTTGCGTGCTTCTATCACAATTTCAGGCATATTCATTCTTTTTAATTGTTATTTGCAATTCAGTTTCCTACATCATAAATTTCTCAACGGTTTATTTAAATTATGACCGTTCACCTAAAGATATAAATTTTTGCTTAACCCATAGGTTTCTGTGATATTTATACTTTCAGCGCTAATACAAAAAGCCCAAAAGCCATAAGGGGATTTTATCCTGACTGCCATATTCGATATTATCTGCGGCAATATAGGCTAAAGGTACTCCTGTAATTTGCTTTTTAGTTTTTGTGGCTCCACCAATTTCAAAAGTATAGGTTTGATCCACGATAAAATCCCCATATTTAGGGGCAGTAACATCATGTTTCACTTTTAATTGATTCAGGAAAAAGGTTTCTCTTACATTTCCTGAGTTTGTATTATTTTCAGAAAAGACATAAGCCAGATTAGGATTCTCCAAAAAAATCTTTTCCGGTTTTTGCAGATAACTTATATTTTGATTGTCAGACCTTAGCAAATTAATGATGCTGCTCTTTTCCAGTAAATCCAGAGCCATCAAAACAAAATTCCGTTGACTGTCAATTTTTGTTGCCAGACTTTGAATGTTTGGTTTATATGGTACAATCTGACTCAGTATATACAGCAGGTTTTTCATGCCTTTGATGGTAGTGAAATTGATATTTTCTACAGATGGCAAATCAATATCCAAAGTGAGTTGTATGATTTGTTGCAATTTTTGATGATAAAATTTCTTTTCTTTTTTATAAAACGGATAGTAACCATATTTGAGATAATCGGCAAAAAGTTTCAACGAATCAATTAAATCATTGATTTTACTACTTAGCTGTTGATGATTTTCTAAAAGCTCATTTAAAGTGACAGGAGCTATTTTTATTCCCGTCTCATATTCAATAAATTCTCTGAAAGACAAGCCATGCAACTGATAGACTGACATTCTGCGGGACAAATCTGCTTTCCCGCTTTCCAGTTTCAAAGCAGATGAACCGGTAGCGACAATTTTTATATCATCATAGTTATCGTATAAGTTTTTTAAATCCTTTGACCAATGTTCGTATTGATGTACTTCGTCTAAGAAGAACTGCCTGTAACCGTCATGGTATAAATCTTCAATCAGTAACAATAAGCGATTGGATTCAAAATAAAAGTCATCCAAGCTTAAATAGATAGCTTTTTCGGGGTATTGTTGATACCGTTGTAATAGTAAAGTTGTTTTTCCGGTACCTCTGGCACCTTTAATAAGAATGAGTTGCTGATCCCAGTCAATTTCATGGTAGAGGTAGCGCACAAACTTCATTTGAACGCTGCTCTTTCGTTTTTCAGCTATTTGTAAAAGTCGATTCTTCATTACTTACTCCTTTTTTAATCAAAAATGCTCTATTTAAAAAGCAAAAATACAAAATAGTTTTTATAGAAAACAATAATTGCAAATACTTTTTCAACAAAGCAAAATTAATTTATTCTAATAGGCTTTGCTTTGTAGGATTGGTTAAAGAATTTCTTGAATAAAACCCATATTCCATACTATTAACGTGACATGTTAATAGCGATACGCTTAAATTATCATGTAGATCATATTCAGTCATATGGAATTCTGTAAGCTTCGCTTAATAGGTGTCGGGTTAATACCCTCGTTGTCTATCGTTATTTAGTTGCTCCTTGTTAGTAGTTTAATCAATTGACAGTTAATAATCTAATGTAGTATCGCTACATCAGAAAAATATAGTATCCACGCTGTTTCAATTCCAAGATGGTACGATTAAGAGCATTTGCTCACCCCATTCATCATAGATTATTTTGAAGTTTCAATTCCAAAATGGTACGATTAAGAGTATGCCGGATTTTCGCGGAGTTTCCGCGGGTGAGCAAGTTTCAATTCCAAGATGGTACGATTAAGAGTTACCAGGGCTGCCAACTGTGCGAACCTTTTTTTTTGTTTCAATTCCAAGATGGTACGATTAAGAGCAATGGTTTCATTAAATGCAGCTACGTTATTTGCCAGTTTCAATTCCAAGATGGTACGATTAAGAGTCCGAACCGCAAGCGGAGAAGAACAGTTTATCACGTTTCAATTCCAAGATGGTACGATTAAGAGAAGGGCTTCCTTTTTTAGATTTGTTAGAGGCTGCCAAGTTTCAATTCCAAGATGGTACGATTAAGAGCGAAACGCAGAGCGTATTCAGTGCCGATTGATGCAGTTTCAATTCCAAGATGGTACGATTAAGAGCCAGAGTGCCGGGGGGGCGGGGGCGGGCGGGTTAAGTTTCAATTCCAAGATGGTACGATTAAGAGGTTGAATCCGCGCGCCGGGCATAACGAAATGGTAACGTTTCAATTCCAAGATGGTACGATTAAGAGATGTTCTGAACGCCGATTGAAAAAAGTGGATAACTTCTGTTTCAATTCCAAGATGGTACGATTAAGAGGATGGGAGATGGACAAAATTCCGCAAGTCAACCATGTTTCAATTCCAAGATGGTACGATTAAGAGTAATCTCCGACTTTTGGCATGACTCCAAATCTATCTAGTTTCAATTCCAAGATGGTACGATTAAGAGCAAGCACATCATCCAGCCCGTTGAATCCTGAATCGCGTTTCAATTCCAAGATGGTACGATTAAGAGTTTACCGCAAATTCCGCACGCGGGAAGGCGAATTTAGTTTCAATTCCAAGATGGTACGATTAAGAGTGGCAAGCCAGGTTTTTTTCTGCATCATCATCAAAGTTTCAATTCCAAGATGGTACGATTAAGAGGTAAATTTCGTAAAATCCGAGCTCCGCGATTTTATGTTTCAATTCCAAGATGGTACGATTAAGAGACGTTTTTCCGTGCCAATTAAGCATGTTTTCCCGATACGTTTCAATTCCAAGATGGTACGATTAAGAGCGGAATGTTAGTAAGTCCGGGAGACTTTCAGACCGTTTCAATTCCAAGATGGTACGATTAAGAGGGGTATGACATTCCTTTTTTTTGCACTGTGTTGAACGTTTCAATTCCAAGATGGTACGATTAAGAGTGTGGGATTGATTGATAAATTGATGGAGTAATAGCGTTTCAATTCCAAGATGGTACGATTAAGAGTTATATAACAAAGTGGCGTGAACCAGCCCTGAGGGTTTCAATTCCAAGATGGTACGATTAAGAGACCCATTATTTGACGATTACCCCCGATTGAAAGACAGTTTCAATTCCAAGATGGTACGATTAAGAGCGGCAAATATAATAACATTTGTCAATTTGTTGCCAGTTTCAATTCCAAGATGGTACGATTAAGAGAATAATCGCAATTTTTGCAATAGTTTCTTGGTACGTTTCAATTCCAAGATGGTACGATTAAGAGCCCGGGCGGTTTACTTGTTTGGACACTGGGCTT
>CAZVAD010000124.1:2413-7478 GCA_964624645.1 uncultured Mariniphaga sp. | reverse complement strand
TAGTTAAAACCCGGAGAGCCAGTGTTGACTGCGCCTCTTCGGGTTTTTCTATGGGGGGAGGTGATCCCAATAACTGTTAATCAGGTAAAAGAGCGCAAGGTATTAATAGATAAATATTTGCATTTTCCGATAAATAATTAATCATTTAAATACCTCTATATCCTGATTTTTCCTTAATATTGTTGATATGAATTTAGAGGAAAAATCAAGACATATTAACGATTTGCTGACCGATTTAAGGGCTGAGTATGTGGCCTTTTATCTTCAAAGTGAAGGGCTTTCCCAAAATGCTATTCAGGCAATTTTTGAAGGCCCGATGAAACGGAAATGGTCAACTGATATTGACCGCTGTGAAACAGAAAGTTTTGAAGACGACGATGAAGCATTGACGCTACATCTGAACCGGATGGGCATCTATGATGCACTTCCTGAAGCATTGTTTCATCAGATGCCTGACAGCCGGCACAACAGTGCTGATGAAATGGCAAAAGATTCCATGAGATTGAAGCAGGAAGAAAAAAATGCGCGGTTGTTTTTTCGGGTTTTTGAAAATGAAATTTTCCGTCAGCGTGTTGATATTGTGGATGGTGAAAGCCGGAGCCTTGAAAACATCTATTCCGGTTTTCTTGACAAAATGATTCCGGGATTCTGGAAAATTGATGGAGCCATTCCGGAAGTTTACGCCTCCCGGCTTCTAAAATATCTGCCTGTCGTGCATAAGATTTCAGGTAATTACGAACTCACCGCATTGTGTCTGGAAAGTATTTTAGAAGAAAAAGTTGTTATTTCATTATCGGACAGGGAACCGGATGAAACAACCAACGGGGAGCAAAATGAAATTGCCAGGACTGGTTCTCTGGGACGTTTGAATCTCGGGAGCAACATGATTCTTGGGAATGAAGTTTCGGGTTTTATCGGAAAAATTATTGTGGAAATCGGGCCGCTGACGAAAATCAGCCCGCTTGAATTTTTTCAGGATGGCGCTTTAAAAGAACTGCTTGCTTGTTTTTATGGCTACTTTTTCCCAGTCGAATTTGATGTTGAAATGAAATTGATTAGCCCCGGAGAACTAAACAATAGATTTATTTTGAGTTCGGAAACGGAACAAAGTTCCGAAATCTCGGTTTTAGGATATAGCACTGCAATATAAATTCTCATGTTTAGAAAAGTTTAATTCAAAATTGAATAAAATGAGTGATTCCAGAACCAAATATTTACATGTGAACTGGCAGAATGGCATGAATATCAGTAAAGATCACTTCGTTCAAATGGAGAATGCTTTTACTGATGAATTGACCGACGCCAGAAGTGTTTTCCTGAATAAGATAAGTTACGGATTGCTGCCAATCAGTCCCGGAGAGGAGAGTTCAGTGAAAACCGTAATTAAAATAGATAATCAAAGGTTTCTGAAAGCCAGGATTTTTTCCTGTCAGGCGGTAACTTTTGGCGGCGCCCGCATAGATATCGATGAAAAACGTCAACTGCCTGAAATGGAAGTTGATATTTCACTGGAACTGGAACAGTCTACCGGCAGTGAAGTATATTATATTCTTCTCCACGTCAATGTCTATAGCCGGCAGCCTTTCGGCGAGTTGAATATTGCTGAAGATCCGCCAAGATATCCCTACGCTGTTCCCGGACACGAAATCAGTCTTGTTGCAGAGAAAGACCTGCTGGCTAAAAACGTTCAGCCGGATTCACTCGTAATCGGTAAGTTGAAAATTGAGCAGGGTATTCCGGAGGTGATTGATGATTTTATTCCTTCCTGCATGACCGTGGAGAGCCACATGCAGCTTATTCAGTTCTGTGAACTGACGGAAAAATTTTTCAGTCAGCTTGAACTCAATCTGCTGAGCATAATCCGGAAAATCAATGAGAAAAACCAGGATACCACGCTGGCTAAATCAGTGGGTGCATTGTCAGGAAATCTGTTGAATTATATTTCGGAAAATCACCTGCGCCTGCGTTTTGAAATTCCGGGCTTACCGCCCGTGTTTTTGTTCATGTATATTGCCAATGCAGCAAGGGTTATTCGCAACACCATTGATTCGGATGCTTCTGCAAACAAAGAGGAACTGCTTAATTACTTCACCAACTGGTCGGAACTGAAACAAGGTGATTTTGAAAAACTTCTGGTCTATTGCATCAATTTTGAATACCGTCATTTTGATATTTTATATAGCGTTGAGCAGTTTGGTGAGTTTGTCCAGATTATTGCCCGATTGTTTGAAAAACTGGAATCTCTGGCATTCATCGGAAAGAAAAAAGAGACCAGTATTTTTGTTAAAGAGCAAAAATCGGGAAGAAGTTTTTTAGCTGATTAGAGAATATTCTGAAAAGTGAATGAAAGATGGCTGAATATCTTGACATACCGTTTGCAAGCAATGCAATCATGCATCAAAAAGATGCCCGGCGAATTGATTTGACAGGTTCTATTCACAACATGATCCATCTGATTACTATTACGTCTTACAATGAAGTCCGGCATGATCCGCTTTTCGGTACCGAAATTTCAGAATATGATTTTGAAAACATATACAACACGAACATTCTGTCAGATAAATTGAGGAAATCTATTCTTCAGTCCATCAATAATAGTGAGAAGCGACTCATAAATGTGCATGTTGAATTGAAGATAGACCAGGTGGAACTCAACATCCGGCTTCGGGACAAAGGGGTGAAAACACAAATTCAGATGAGCATAAAAGGGGTGATTGATAAAACCAATGAACCTTTTCAGCATGATGAAGTGTTTTTTATAGGTCCGTTTTCTTATTGAAAACAAGCGATATGATTCATTGCGGAATATTTAAATTTTAAAATGAGCAAACATGGCGGTTGATTCCATAGATTCCATTAAAAGAAGAATGATCAGAAATGCTTCAAAAATATGGGGCTTTTCTGATGTTCAGGATATTAATTCATTTGACCCGGTGCTGAATCTGATTTTGGGTGCACTTGCCGAAGAAATCCGTAATGTTTCGCGAGAGATTTATTATTCAGATGGAAGAATCATTGAAAAGTTGCTTGACGTACTTTTCAGCCAGAATATGTTTACTCATTTTCCGGCTCATGCCATTGCCAGTGCAAGAGCGTTGCAACCCAGAGTTTTAATCAATGAATTCTACCGCTTCTATTTCACAAAAGATATTGTGAAAGATGAGGGCAGGGGGGAACAGGCGGAAAGGAAAAATATCTGGTTTACGCCAACCGGAACATTCGCCTTATTTAATGCAGAAATTAAATTCATGCTGCATGGGAAAAATCTGTATGAAGTAAGTGGCCGTTATAAAGATGTGATGGCTTCCAAAAATACTTTTGAGGAAGGTTCCCGCTCAAAGCTTGCCTTTGGTGTTAAGTTCGATCAGTTGGTTGGCCTGCTTGACGGACTTTCTTTCTATTTTTCATTAAAAAATATTTCTGCTGACGACCGGTTTTATCACGCAATTCAGTCGGCAAAATGGAAAATCAACGGAAAAAGTGTAAAGTTTGAAGCAGGCCTTCCGAAATCGGAGCCATTGCTGAAAAGATTCATGGAAAACAAGCCGGAAATTTCTTCCGACACTGCCCGTTTTGTCAATGATTTTTACAGCAAGGGTTTTGTAACCCTGGCAAATAACGACTACCAGAAGAAAGATTTTTCGTCGGAAGAGATACATTCCACACTTCTTTCCGGCTTCTCGCCGGAACAATATCCCGGACCTTTTGAAAAGGATATCCTCTGGATTGAGGCAGAAATGTTTCATCCGCTGACTGCCGAAGAGGTCAATGAACTGTTTGTTTCCATCAACTGTTTTCCGGTCTTTAACCGGGAGCTGAATGAGAGCACCCACTCCGTTTCAAAAGGCACGAATGTTATTCCGCTGCTGACAGATGACTATTACTTTGATATTTCACGGGTAACCGACAGTTCCAATGCACTTTACCTGCCGCGCGGCACTGCCGGCAGCGGTAAAAAAGAGCAGAAATCCTATCTCGTCCGGCAGGGCGGAATTGCAAGGTTTGACTCGCATGATGCCAGGCAGTCCATTGAGCGGCTTATCGATCTGGTGCGCGACGAAGCCGCGGCCTTTTCCATAAAGGGAGGCGATTTGATTTCCATGGAATTGAAACAGTTGGATCAGATTCTGAGCAGATTGCAGCAACGGGTCAATTTATCGGGGGTGACCAACGATTTGAGCTCGTACCTTATCATTGAGTCGGAGGCAGTTTTTGATAAGGTCAATGTGGAATTCTGGTCGCTCTCCGGCGAGCAGGCGAATAATATCAGGGCAGGCGTAAAACTCAACGTATATAAAGGGAGCGATGTGAACGACAAAAGTGTAACGCTTGTTACCCAGACCATCGGCGGAAAACAGAAGTTATCGAACGAAGATAAACTCAATAAACTCAGAAGGTCTTTGCTGTCCAGAGGGAGAATTGTTACTTCTGAAGATATAAAAGCGTTGTGCTTTGAAGTGTTTGGAAACGATTTACATAAAGTCGAGATTCAGAAAGGCGTGCGGTTGGAAGCTGCGCGGGAAAAAGGTTTGAGCCGCACATTAGATATTTATCTGACTTTCAGGGAGGATCTTTCAATCCCTGAAGATGAGCTTCACTACAAAACAGAAACATTAAAAATCAGGCTGAAAAATGAATCGGTCAATTTACTTCCTTATCGGGTATTTATTGAAAAATAGTATTAGAAATGTCATAAAACTTTAAACGTGTGAATCATGAAAAGGAACATTATAACAGCATTTCTTGCCACCTTTTCGTTTTTTGTGGTTTACCAGGGGATGGCTCAGGAAAATTTTGCTTCTCATGTTGTGACCAATGTGTCGGATAATGAAAAATTACTGATTTCCTACGATCTGGTTTCATCCGGTGAAGCCCGTTTGTTCACGGTGGTTTTGTTTGCTACCCACAAAGGGGCACAGGTGAAAACCACCTCTGCCTATGGTGATTTGGGCAACGGCATCGGCCCCGGAACTGAAAAGGCAATTGTTTGGTATTTCAAAGACGATTTTGACGGCAACATTTCGGATGTGAAGGTTGAGGTATTTGCATACCGGGAGAATGAACC
>CAZVAD010000124.1:0-2313 GCA_964624645.1 uncultured Mariniphaga sp. | reverse complement strand
GTTGTAGCCGGATTTGAAATTGAGGGGAACAATCAGATTGCCCCTGCCACGGTGAAATTCAAAAGCACTTCTGTCAATGCAGACAAGTTTCAATGGGATTTTGGCGATCCTTCCGCCAAAAAGAAAAACAGTTCAACCGCCGAAAACGGCTCAATAACCTATAAAAACCCCGGAACATATACGGTTAAGCTCACGGTGAAAAATAATTTCAGCGGACTGACTGCTGAAACCAGCAAAGAAGTGATTGTTGAAAGTAAAAAAGTTGCCAGCGCTTCATTTATCTATAATAAAACATCGGAAACAGCTCCGTCAATGGTAACTTTCAAGAACACTTCCACATTTGCCGATCGTTTTGAGTGGAATTTCGGGGACGCTTCTTCGGGGGCGAAGAACAGTTCAACCGATGAAAACCCGATGCACCTGTTTGAAAAACCGGGAAGCTATAAAGTGCAACTTTCGGTGTGGTCGCAGGGCATGAAGAAACCCAATGTTTTCTCCGATGTGGTGAAAATTGAAGACCTGCCTCAGCCGCCTGAAGCGCTTTTTGCCATCCAGAATAATAATGTTATTGGGCCGGCAACCATTACTTTTAAAAACAATTCACTGAATGCGTCCGATTTTTTGTGGAATTTTGGTGATCCGGAATCCGGCAACAATAATACATCCAAGAAAAAAGACCCGGTGCACACCTATAAAAATGCGGGACGGTACGAAGTCGTACTGACAGCCTCAAGCCCCGGATTTTCAAGAGACAGTAAATATTCCGACTGGGTGGTCATCACTTCCCCGGCTTCGCCAACTACCACCCCGGTTGTTGAAGCACGTTTCACCACCGAGGGCGACAACTATTCTGCTCCTGCTGTGGTCAACTTTAGTGATTATTCTGTGAATGCCGATAGCTATTTATGGGATTTCGGGGACAAAAATTCACAGGAAAACAGTTCGGCATTGAAAAACCCGACACACCTTTATTCGAAAGAAGGGAAGTATCAGGTGAAGCTAACGGTAAAAAACAACAGCACGGGGCAGTCTGCTGAATTTATTGATTTTGTTCAGGTTTCCGGTAAACCGGCACCTGAACCCGAACCTGTGGTCAAGCGTGTTGCTGAGCCTGTTGCAGCATTCGACTTTTCTTTTGACAGCGACGATGAGGGCAAAGTTGTTTTCTCAAATTCTTCTCAAAATGCCAATGAGTTCGAATGGAATTTTGGTGATCCCGCATCCGGCGAATTGAATTCTTCAGTTCAGAGAAACCCGGAGCATACTTATTCAAGGTCGGGTGATTATAACGTAATGCTCTATGTGAAAAGCAGTCAGACAGGAAAAGAAAATATCATCAAAAAAATGGTGTCTGTTTCCATAAAATCGGCGCCGCCGGTTGCCGGTTTTGAAATGAAATATGACCCGGCAAAAATTCCTGCACAAATTGAATTTCAGAATCTCTCTTCCAATGCCGACACCTATAGCTGGAATTTCGGTGATTTTTCGTCGGAAAATAACGAGTCAAAATCAACATCTCCTACCCATATCTATTTTTCACCCGGGAAATACACCGTCACATTAAATGCGGTGAACTCAAAGACCGGAGCATCTCACGAGGTTTCAAAGGAAGTGTTCCTGAAAAGCAATGTCTCAGTTTTTGTGAAAAATGATTTTGGAAAAAACACGGAGTCCGTTGTTTCATTGCTGGGTCTTCCGAAAAGTGAATACCTGGCAGTGATGAAAAAGTCGAATAATAAATCGGCATTGGTGAAAATGAATGACAAGGGAAATGTTGTTCAGGAAAAAGATTTTGATGATTTGATTTCGGGAGTGATTCCCTTACCCGGCGAAAAATTTATGGTCTCCGGGATTTCGTCTTCCGGGAAATTGTTTGTGATGGTTGTTGATTCAAAGCTGAAAAATGAAAATCCGATTATTTTTCCCGCGGACAAAAAATTTAAATCCGATTATTTCTATCCTGAAATTGCGGTAAGTGTTGCCGGTGAAGCCGGAATAATAGCCAATACTTTAGATGACCGTTATCCCCTGGATTTACTTTTTCAAAAAACAGATTTGTCGGGAAGAATCATTCCCGTTACCGATCGCACCTTCAAATTCATTGGATTGAAACAGGTTACGGATATTATTCCCTTGCGTAATGGTGGTTTTGCACTGACAGGATTCTGGCAGGAAAAGAAAAATTCTCCGATGAGTATGCTGTTTGCCAAAATTGATCGCAAAGGGGTGGGGGACATGCAGTTGATTACTTCTGCGGTGAATATGTTCGGATGCAGCATCAAGGAGTCCTTTCAGGATGGATTTGCCCTTTTG
>CAZVAD010000123.1:0-7513 GCA_964624645.1 uncultured Mariniphaga sp. | reverse complement strand
TTAAAAAATTCATCTTTTATTTTCCTCCCGAAGAGAAATATTTCATAAACTGTGACCGCTCATAAACCATCGGATCAGGAATGTTCTTGTAGGAAAGTCTTCCCCTGAACTCATCCAGGTTTTCAAACTGCCACTTTTTCATAAATGCTGTGATTTCTGCCAGGATTTTCGGAATGATTTCATTCCCGTTCATATAGAGGGTAGAGCACAACTGGGTTGTCTGTGCCCCGGCAAGCAGTTGTTTGATAACAGCGCTCCCGTCATGGATTCCTGTGGATGCAGAAATATCCATATTGGTAATTTTGGAAGAGACCAGTCCCACCCAGCGCAGGGTGTGACGAATTTCAATGGGCGAACTGAAAATCTGCGAGGAGATCAGTTCCAGTTTATCGATGTCAATATCCGGTTCATAAAACCGGTTAAACATCACCACACCTTTGGCTCCGAATGCTTTTAGCTTATCAACCATAGCAATGATATTGCTGTGGTAGAGGCCGATTTTCACCGATACAGGGACAGAGACCTCCTTTTTCACTTTCTGAAGCACGTTATAGTAAAGCTTTTCGATGGCATCAGAGTCCTCACGGCGGTCAACCGGCACATAAAAAATGTTCAGCTCCAGCGCATCGGCTCCGGCTTCCTGAAACTCACGGGCAAAAGTGATCCATTCACTGGCCGAAACGCAGTTCACACTGGCAATGACGGGAATTTCCACAGCTTTTTTAGCTTCAGAAATCAGCTCTACATGTTTTGTCACCACATTGTTGCGCAGGTAGTTGCGGATATAATCCTCAGCCTCCGGGTAGGAAACGTTGTGGTAGTCCTTGAGCAGCATACCGGTCAATTCGTTGTTGATCTGTTCTTCAAAAATGGATTTCAGAACGACTGCCCCAATGCCCGCATCCTCCAGTTTTTTTATTTGTCCAACCGAATTGGTGATTCCGGAACTGGCCGCAATGAGCGGGTTTTTCAATTTCAATCCCAGATAAGTTGTTTCTAAATTTGCCATTTGTTTCAGCGAATTAAAGATTGTTGTAATTGATTATTTTTAATAAACTTTATGTCAGCGGGCACCAAAAATCGTACTGCCAATCCGGACAATCGTACTTCCTTCCTCCACAGCAATGGGATAATCATCAGACATTCCCATTGAAATTTCCCGGAACGCTTTGTTCTTTTTGAAATAATCCTTTTTGAGGGTTCCGAAAATATGTTTCAGCATACGGAATTCATTGCGCACCTGCTTTTTGTCTTCGGTGAAAGTAGCCATCCCCATAACTCCTGCAATCGTAACGTTCTTTAACGCACCAAACTCCGGCGAGTCAAGCATGTCGAATGCCTCTTCTTCGGAAAAACCAAATTTTGTGGATTCGTCGGCAATGTGAAATTGCAAAAGACAAGGGATATTCCGGTTATTTTTTTCAGCTTCCCGGTTTATGGCTTTCAGAACCCTGAAAGAATCCACACCATGAATCATACTTACAAAGGGCGCCAGGAATTTCACCTTGTTCCTTTGCAGATGTCCGATAAAATGCCATTCAATGTCTTTTGGAAGCTGCTCGTATTTTTGAACCAACTCCTGCACCTTATTCTCCCCAAAAACTTTATGTCCCGATTCATAAACCTCCGTAATTATTCCGGGAGATACGGTTTTGGTAACGGCAACAAGTTTCACCCCGGCAGGCAGGGATTTTTTAATTTCTCTTATATTTTCTATGGTATTCATTCAAGCAAAATTTTAATGAACACTATCTCTATGAAAACTTTCCATCTTCACACAGACCTGTACAAATTCAGAAAAGGCCGCTGTGCCTATGTAGTCAGACGAGCTTTTGCTGCAAGAACATGCCTCCATAAACGCTCAGTAACAGTTTCGTCGAACTAATTTTTTAAAACAATAAACTATTAAAAGATTACACTATGGTAACAGCGACCCTGTTGTCCACAAAGATATAGTATTTTACGGAATACATAATGGAAAGGCCTATTCAATTGAATTATACATTTTTCACCGATGGTTCTCAGAGGTACAAGCCTAAAGCAAAAGGCTTCTTATTGTTGGCTTTGGCGCTCTGATGGCAAGAATCAGCGCATTTTTATCAGAATGATTAAATAAACTGGTGGGTTTATCTGCCGGACAAATTGTCAATTCACCTTCATCAATCGTTTTGATTAGCTCTCCCGATTGCACAACCGCACTCCCCCGGCTCACATACAGCAATGCAGGGATTGGTGAAAGAAACGGCCTTACCCTATCCCCCGGACGTAAGATTACCTGACGAATCTGTATCTGTGGATTATCATACAACTCTCTGATATCCAAATTATGAGGATTGCTGACAATCGGTATTTTTCTCCAATTTTTAATTTTCATTTTAAAAAAAATTATCATTCAAATTATTTTTCCGGGAAAATACCGGAATACTCAGAAACTGAATTTTATTTTGGCATACAGCATATCATTTGAACTGAACTGCCCGAAACGGCCTTCTGTGCCTGTAAAAATATTTGCTCCGGCCTGAATATCAAATCCGTCGGCAAAAGCATAAGTCAATTTTGGCCTGATTAAAGCATCTTTCGTTGTCAATCCTACATAGCTAAAAAGCTCAATCCATAATTTTTCTCTGAAAAAGTCTTTTTTAGCCAAAAATGTCATTGTTGTTTCAAACTGATCATTTCGGATTTCATCTTCATAATCGAGAATTACTTCCTGAATAAACTGCGAACTAAGAACAATTCCTGCAAGATTATAATCAATGCCTGCCATATAATGGAGGAAATCTTTTTTTACGGTTCCATCTTTTGCAGCGGGCGCGTTTGTCTGAAAATATCTGCCGTTGTAATACCCTAACTCACTTCGAAGAACCAATGGCCCGACCGGAAGGCCAAAACTACCTCCGGCCAAAGAGACCCTGTGATATTCCGGGCGTGCTGTTAATCCTGTGAGTGCGCCGGTTTCCTGATTGACATGTTTTGTTATGTGATACGCGGGATCATCGTAATTAAATGTTCCGGCTACCAGCTCAAAATCAATTTTTGAACCTAAGGATGAATACCTTGCAAACAGTTCACTATTTTCAAGCGATGGAGAAACTTCCGACGTGGAATAATCAAATACCGGCTCAACAGGGAAAGGCATAGCCGGCTGCCAGATGGAGCCTCTGCCCGGAAGTTGTGTGGGTGTAAACACTGGTATCCATGTTAGCTCAAAAGTATTGCTTTTCAGGTAATAGCTCAATTTAGCTGCGGTTACGCCTATCCGAATTTCCTCAAAATCGGGCAATAAAAACTCACGCAGGTCTTTGGGAGATACCACATCAGTGATAAATACCCCCTCTGCCTTTCCGTAAATAATCTGTTGCTTTCCTATTCTTAAATCGAAATTATCAAAATTGAGATCCATATAGGCTTCCCGTAATCCCAGTTCCAATTCCCGGTCAAAATAGTGATACAGGTATGGATTGGCTTTAAAAGCTACCCGGCCATATTTTTTTTCAATATTAACGCTAAGCGTATTCTGCAGTATTGAAAATTCATTGTTTTCAGCAGTCAACACACCGGTATAGTTTCTTACATAGCCGGAAATTACAGGTGCATCCTGCGCTTTGGCTGTTAAGCCAATGAAAATTAGAAGAATAGTTAAATATCTGTATTTTGATTTCATGGTAAAATATTTATGGGATAATTAAAAACAGCAGGTTGCTTCACAAGTCACATTGCTATTGTTCAGATACCTGAAGTCATTGTTCTTTCTGAAAACCAATTGTCTTTTAATCCCTGATTATATTGAACATTAGTAAAATTCATCAAAGTCTTATGTTTTTTCTGAACGTTATTCATTTCTGTTTCCAGAATAGTCCAGATTCCTGAAATTTCATCAAATTTTTTGATGGTTAGTGTTTTTAACAAGCTTCCTTTGGCATCATAAAATTCCCGTTTCAATCCAAGAAAATTATCCTTCATCACCCAGCTTATTGTCTTGGAATACATATAGCCAGTGGCTTTGGGTGTGCTTTCCACCACATAACAATTATTTCCGTCAATGGATTCTTCGCGCACGAGCTTATGATTATCTTCATCGGGATGGCGGTCGCCAAGATCGTCATAAGTAAAATCAGACCCCATAAAGTAATCGCTTTTCCCCTCACTTGAAATGCGTTTAATTCTTTTCAGGGCAGGCAGATATATCCATTGGTCATCTTCGCGCCCATCGGAATAACTCCAGTTCATAAATGATGTGTTTTTCACATCAGCGGGAGACAGGAAAAACATGATCTTTTTTTCAATCTTCCCGTCATCCCTGCTGAACTGCTTCAGATTTCTGACCCGTTGCTCACCACGACTATTTTCCAAGGTCATGACCAGCTCTCCCTGCATATCATCACCAGAAGGCATTGAATACACTTTTTCCATAATTTGCTGCCCGGTTAATTGAGCGGCAGCCGGTTTCATAACAAAAATTGAGATTAACCCAACCCATACTAAATTTAAAAAATTTGTTTTCATAATGAATTCTCCTCTATTATTTTAAGATTTATAATTTATTATTTTATTTAAAAGCAAATGCCTGTATTCCAATCCGCAAAGTATTTATTCTGCGGTAAAATTGCATGTTGTAATAGTCTTTTCCACTGTAGAAATTCAGAAAAAAACTGACGTCGCTCAGTGCCCTGGGGCGGTATGCCATTGTTGCCGAAAAGTTAAAGCGCTCCTTCAGATTGAAAAATGCAACATGGTCAATGTTTCCAAACAGCCAGGCGGATTCGACTCTTGTCTGCACCTGCGGTTGTGAAAAATGTCCTGACTGCGCTGGTTTTGGTTTGTGCCCCGGAAAACGGAATATCCTAAAACTATTATTCCATCTCAGAAAGCTGTATTTTCCATTCATCTCATCTTCTCTCCCGATATTGGGATGAAGCTCTACCGAAGTACGAAAATATTCGGTAGTATTTTGAAATGGCAAGAGATTCCGGTTGATAAAAATTCCAAATTCAACCAGGTTTGTTGCAAAGTTTCCTGTTTCAATGTTGTATGAGCCATCCTCGTTGTAAAATTCTCCGTCCTGCCCGTTGGAATGATGCTCCAGCATAAGAAAGAGGTAGCTTGCATCATACTTTTCCCCAAAAGTTGACCTGAGTTGTCTGTAAAAAGTAATATTGGGCATGTAGCTTGGCGAACGCACCGGGAATGACTCTTCTGCCTGCATGCGTATCAGTATTGCCGGTGAAAGGGTTGCCCCCAGCCGGGCATCATGGCTGGTGCGAAGCAGAAAATAAGGAGCTATCAGACTTTCAAATATTAATGGTTCGATATTGCCCAGCCCCTGCCCAAAAGTGATATAGCTCTCTGCCTGATTTGCACGTATGGCATTGAAAAAGCTGGTCTCGGTTTTTGCTTTAACTGAATCCTGCGCCAGAATTTGATCAACCGGTAGAATAGCCGGCAAGTGAAGTAAAACAATAAATAGCAACAACTTTTCCATGGCATGTTATCTATTTGTTTTTATCTGCTTCTGAAAAACGATTTTTTCCAAGAAAAACCCTGAAACCATATACCAGAATCATCATCAGACTGAGTGTGCCTAAAAAGCTTGTGAACATATTCATGGATACCAAAGCGCCAAGGGTTCTGTTTGGAGGAAAAACAGAAAACAACAGCACCAGAAATCCTGAGATGACTACAACAGCATTAAAAGTGATTGCTTTCCCGGTACTTAGCATAGTCATTTTGACTGCATCGAACGGAACTGGCTCAGTTTTTAGGTTCATCCGGTAGTTTTGCAGAAAATGGATCGCATAATCAATTCCGATTCCAATGGCAATGCTGGACAACAGTGCAGTGGTAGTGCTTAGCGGAATGTTTAAAATGCCCATTACGCCGAAACTGATCAGCGCTGTTACAGCAATTGGTGTTGAGCCGATTAACCCTGCTTTTATGTCTTTAAACATAAAGGTAAGCAAGAGCAAAACAAGAATTAATGAAATCAAAATACTTTTTATTTGCCCGTCTAATATCAAATCAGTGAACACCAGGGCCTTATAGCCTGAGCCTGCATAATTGATGCTGATGCCTAAGTCATTAAGCGGCTTTTCAAATTTTTTGATTTCACTCAGCGCCTCATTGATGGTTCGTGAATCATCACCCTTCAGTTGAAAGGTTATGTTTGTACGGTTATAATCATAATTGATAATTCTCAGCAGATTTTCAGGATCGCCTGACATTTCATAAAGCAGAAGATATTGTGCTACCATATCGGCAGTTTCAGGAATCGTATAAAATTCATCGCTGTCAGCATTCATCACCTTATTCATGCGTTTCAAATAATCAGCCAATGAAAATGAATTTCCCACCCGGCTGAGTTTTACTGTCTCCGTTTGCATATTGTCAATTATATTGAGCGCATCAGGTTGCTTAAAGGCATCATATTCTTCGCTTTCGAGAATGACATTCAATGTGGAAGTTCCTCCAAATTTGCTGTTTACAAATTTGTCGGTTAACACAATATCACTTCTTTTTTCAAAATTTGCCAGAAAGCTTGAGTTTATCCACACTTTGGTAATTCCATATATGGACAGGGCTACGATAACAGCAGTAATAATGAAAATTGTCCGTTTTTTTTCCAACAGCGCCCGGGTAAGACCTTCTGAGTTCAAACGAAGTGACTTGTTTGTTTTTCTGGAAATATTTTGTGAAACAATGCGCTTGCGATACCCGAAAAGAATAACCCATGCCGGCAAAAACCAAAGCGCCAGAGCAAAGGTTACAAAAATGCCGAATGAAGTAAATATCCCAAAATATTTGATCGGGTAAACCTGTGAAGTAAGCAAAGATAAAAAGCCTATGATGGTTGTAAAAGCAGCCATAAAAAGAGGAACAGACAATCTCTTAATTACTGCTTTTAGGGCTGTAATCAGGTCTGAATTTTTGTGGCTTTGAAAATATTGATCAAGATACTGATAGAAATATACGCCATAAGCTACCCCAATGGCAATAAGCATGACAGGTATCATGGTTGAAACCGCATAAATCGGAATTTTTAAGGCTGCCATTAAACCGAATGCCCAGATTGTACTTACAAACACGGTTATCATAATAGATACCACAGCGCTGGTGCGTCTTAGCAAAAGGTACAGAACCAGAGCTATAACTACAAGCACGACAGGCACCATACGTTTCATGTCAGCCGGACCAAGCAACCCCATTGTGCCTTCCACAATCGGCCGGCCGGCCACGTAAATGGTTTCTGTTGCGCTTTCAAAAGAGTGAGCAAAATCTAAAATCCGGTGATAGAACTCATCGGTAAAAAATTCATCATCCATTGCGGCAACAATGAGCGCAACCGTTTCGTCTTCTGAAACTAAGCGGCGGTAAACCATATCATTCTCCAGTACACTTTTGCGAAGTGTGTTGAGTTCATCAGTTGTTTCAGGTATTTTGTCGTAAAAAGAAGTGACATCAAGCCCATCATCAGTTCCGGTAATATTATCGGCTGTGTAGAGGGATTGAATATCAA
>CAZVAD010000122.1:0-7625 GCA_964624645.1 uncultured Mariniphaga sp. | reverse complement strand
AGTTTAGAATTCCCTTTTAAATTCTTTGACTATCCCGGAGCCAGCGCCGAAAACGGATAAAAGGGCAGATTACGCAGTACCCAAAAGAGCAGAATGAGAATGAAAATTACCACAGGCGTCTGCTTCAAATAAAAAATGTTTGGCAGCCGCCAGTTGAACCACCGGTTGAAAAGCGGATGCAGGTAATGGTATAAAATTGCAATCAGCGCTGGCAAAAACAGGATATTGTTTCGCACCACGCCGCTGATATTCAGGTGAAGCAAACTGTGAATAGCACGCTGAGAACCACATCCCGGACAATACCATCCCGAAAGGGAATAGAAAACACATCGCGGAAAAAGAATGTGTTCTTCGGGGTCAAGCACAAAAAACAGAACCGCAAATACAGATAAACCAATCAGCAATCCTGCTTTTATCAGGTTTTTCATCACTTACACAGAAAGTCCTTCAAGAATTCCTGCACCAAGTCCGGCTACTATTCCAAAAACCATCAGCAGAATCCAGACCAGTGCGAAAGCGAAAGCAGCGCCAAATGAAACCCATGCCCAGGTTTTGGCGTTTTTGCTCGACTGGCGTGCACCTTCGTAGTCGCCCATCATCCACTTGGAATTGACCTGTGCTGCAAAAACTATGGACACAACGCCAAAAGGAAGACAGCAGAAAAGTGTTGTTAAAATTGCCCAGACCAGATAGTTGGGTGGTGGAGGCTGCGGAATGTTATGCGGTTGCTGCACTGAAAAATCATTCATTTTTATTGATTTTAAAGATTATACATTACGCAAAGTTACCATCAGAATACCAAAAGATGAAATAAAAACAGAAAAATAATTACACTTTGCAGTGATATGAGCGGCAACCCTCTAAAGGTTTTCCACTTTCCCTGTTTCCATTATCTTTGCAGAAAAATCTCAAAATGGAAATAACTGCTTTTCGGGGAATGCGTCCTTTCCCTCAGCTGCTGTTCACGGTTTTTGTGATTCTGGTCAGTTTTCTTGGGTTTATGCTCCTGTCCATGCTTCTGGCAATGCCTTTCCTCGGAACGGATGTTTTAACCGGCCTCACTGCAGTGTCTGATCTGGAAGACCCTTCAACCCTTTATATTTTAAAATACTTTCAGGTGACTCAGTCCATCGGGCTTTTTATTGTCCCTTCTCTTGTGCTTGCCTGGCTGTTTCACGGGCACATTGCGCAATATCTTTTACTGGATAAGAAATCGGCATCTCCCTCCATTCTGATGGTTGTGGCGCTCACCTTTTTCTCTTTGCCTTTTATCAATTTCACTGCCGAATGGAATGCCGGGATGAAACTTCCTGAGTTTTTGGGAGGTCTGGAACTCTGGATGAAAAATGCCGAAGAGAGAGCCAACCTGCTCACCGAAGCATTTTTGAAAGTGGATTCCACCGGCGGCCTGCTGTTCAATCTGTTTATGATTGCCCTTTTGCCGGCTATTGGCGAAGAACTTCTTTTCCGCGGAGTGATTCAGCGTATTTTCACTGGCTGGACCAGAAATCACCACTGGGGAATCTGGATTTCGGCTATTCTTTTCAGTGCATTGCACATGCAGTTTTACGGATTTATTCCCCGGATGCTGTTAGGCGTCTTGTTTGGCTATCTTTTGGTGTGGAGCGGTTCCATGTGGCTGCCCATCACTGCACATTTTTTCAACAACGGCATTGCGGTAATCGGTATATGGCTAATTGACAGGAAATTGCTGAGCTCTGAGTTTGAAACCATCGGTTCCACCAACGGAAGCTATTATCTGGCGGCAATAAGTCTGGCGTTGGTTTTACTGCTTATGTTTCTGATCAGAAAAGAGAACCGGAATGAAAAACTGTTGTTGCCCGGCGAAAATTAGTTGAAGTCAAACAGTAGGTCAACCTGAATGCCTTCTGTGCGGATTCTTTTCTTTTCATTGCGGCGATAAACATATACAATTCCATATTCCCCGGCGCGCTGGCGCTTTTGTCTCGGCGTGGTGTTTTCTATGTTGTTCTCAATCTCCGTCCAGAGCCGGCTGATAAAACCATTGGTCTCTTTTCGGAGCCGCTGCATTTTTTCATAGCTCCGCAAGGTATTCCGCTTCAGGTTTTGCTGAAAAACGGCGGTTTCATAAAAATTTTCCACATTCACTTTCACCAGAGCCACAGATGGATTATAAATCGGGCTGCCCCCTTTTTCCAGCCTTTTTTGCTCACCCTGCATCATTTTTTTCCCCCATTCCAGAATTTCCTGTTCGGAATTTAGCGGCGGAATTCTCCTGTCGGAGTTTTCAAGTCCGTAAAAAACAAGCGCCTCCGCTTTCAGCTCTTCCCGTTCAATATTCATAAGAAGTACCTGAATGAAATGGGAAACATATAGCCGCGCTTTCTCAAAAGCAGCTTTATAATCAGCACTCCGCTCCGATTCAATTTTCAGATCAAACTCATACTGTTTGAGATGATTCTCAAAGTTGGTTTTGACCTCTTTCAACTCCATTACGGTTGCTTTGCTGAAAGCAAGTTTGCCGGCCTCCTTTGCGGATGCCATATTCAGGGCGGCATCCAGGGCGCGGAGCCTGGCTTTGTCGGTGGTGGGCAATCGGCGGTACGGCATAATTTAATTTTTCAATGGATGCGAAGTTAGTAATTTTAGATTTTTCTAACAGGTGTTCGCACAAAAAATTATTCACAGGCGCCTGTGAATAAATGTTTTTGTATCCGGAATATTTGATGCAAAATCTTTTAAACAATAAAGAAGATTGGATTTTTATCTATTTTTACACAAAACACAAATGATGAAGTTAGTTTTTGCAACGAATAATCACCACAAAATAAATGAGTTACAGGCCATCCTCGGCAGAGGTTTTGAACTGCTCAGCCTCGGAGATATCGGATGCCACGTGGAAATCCCGGAAGAGCAGCCCACCCTTGAAGGAAATGCCGGACAAAAGGCGTTTTTCATTTATGAAAAATATGGCTACCCCTGTTTTGCCGACGACACAGGCCTTGAAATTGATGCGCTGAACGGAGAGCCGGGGATTCGCTCTGCCCGCTATGCCGGTGAAGCCAGGGATTCACAGGCAAATATGGATAAAGTTCTGAAAAAACTGGAAAACATCAAAGACCGCAGGGCACGTTTCCGGACTGTAATCTCGCTGGTAATGAATGGTGAAGAAAAACAGTTTGAAGGTATTGTGGAAGGCGAAATTACCAACGGAAAGAGAGGGAATACCGGTTTTGGCTACGACCCCATTTTTTTGCCCCGCGGATTTCAAAAAACCTTTGCAGAAATGAGCCTTGATGAAAAAAATCAAATCAGCCACCGGGCAAGGGCGGTGCAAAAACTGACAGATTACCTGAAACCTGCATAATAAAATGGTTAATTTTTTAAAAAAAATAAAACCCTCTCTTTTTCTGTTGGTCGTTGTTTTGTCAGGATACTGGCAGGTTGCTCTTTTTGCGCAGGCACTAAAGTGGGACCTCATAGATGTGGTATTTCCTTTCCGTTTTTATTTTTCAGAATGTATCCAGTCGGGATATTTTCCTTTCTGGAATCCCTATCAGCAGACAGGCGCCCCTTTTTATGCAGACCTGCAGGCTCCGACTTTTTACCCCGAATTGTTGTACACCAGCCTTTTTACGGGATACGGCATTTATGTCATGCACATTTTGTTTATGCTCTATCTGTTTCTTGCAGCACGGGGAATGTACGGACTTTCTCATTATTTTAATAAAAACCATCATGCCGCGCTTCTTGCCGGCGTATCCTATGCGCTAAGCGGTTTTATCACCGCTCACGGGCAACATTTTTTTCTTTTGGTTGGCGCTGCGTGGATTCCTTTTGTGATTTTGCATTTTCTGAAACTGCAAGAGAGCAGAAGCTTTATTCAGGCTTTGAAAACTGCCGTTTTTGTTTTTTTGATGATTTCAGGTGCTTATCAGGCATTGTCCTTTGCTCTTTTCTATTTGTTAATTCTTCTTTTTCTCTATTTTATTATTAAAACAACAGCGCAGAAAAATTTCCGGACAACCTGGAAGACAATCCGGGCAAATCTTTGGCTGTTATTGATTGTGGTTGCTTTTTCGCTGCCTCTCATTATTTCAACACTGGAGATTATTCCCTCGGTCAATCGCCTGGCAGGCGGGGTGAGCCTTGCACAATCAACCGGTCTCGGACAAAGTTTCAAATCCGTAATCTCATTCATTCTCCCCAATTCGACGCTAAAATATGATGATTTTTTTGGTGTTGCCGATGTGTCGCTTCGGAATCACTATTTCGGGTTCATTCCCTTTTTGCTGTTTCTTGCCGCTCTTTTTCATAAACGCTCTGTTCCCGAATATCTGATTCTTGGTTACGGACTGGTGATTTTTGCCATGTCATTTTCCTTTTTCCCGGTGAGGGAATTGTTGTTCAAATATGTTCCCTTTATGAATCTTTTTCTGTCAGCGGCATATATCCGGATTTTTGGGCTACTGGCATTTATCCTTTTGGCTGCTAATTATTTTGCCTGTTTTCAAAAAAATTATGAAAAAGAAAAAAACAAAATATTTGCGTTGGGAATTTTATTTTTGCTCATGCTGATTGCTCTTGTTTTCTATGCCTTGACCAAAGTCAGCGCCCAGGAATTCAGCGCCTTAAAAGAACACAGGAACTTAGCTGACAAGCTGCTGAATATGTCTTTTTATCAGCATGTGCTCTTTCAGTCGGTTTTTCAGATTATAATCTGCATTGCTTTTCTTTCAATAATTTTCAGATATGTGAAACTGAAACATGCTTCTTTGCTTGTTGTCATTCTTGTGGCTGCCGAAACAATTGCGGCAACGCAGCTGAATATGTCTGCCACTGTTACGGATGTCTTGCATAAACCTTTCAGAATGAAAAAGGACCTGGCGTTGTACCCCGGTAAATTTCCGATACCTACGGACAGCAAAATTATTTTCAACGACCAGCAGCACGCATTATTTTCTCCTTTTTGGAGAAACACCTGCATTTTTTCCAAACAGGTCTCTTTTGACTCTTTTTCATCTTTCGAACTGGACTCATACAGCAGGCTCGATGATGATTTTCCCAACCTCAGAAACGCTGTGCTGAACAATCACCTCTTCTATTTTTCAGATAACATCCTTCCCCTGAAACAATTTGATGACAAAAAAGTGGATATTGAAAAGGATGCAAAAGTGTTATACCTGTCCGGTGAAGATTTTGAAATCCTTGCCGGAAAGCCGGCAAAAACCGACAACAATGATGAGGTTGTTATTACTGAATTTTCACCCAATAAAGTTGTGGCAACAGCCGAAACAAAAAACAGTCAGTTTCTGACCATGCTGCAAACTCATTTTAAGGGCTGGAAAGCATATATTGATCATCGTGAAACACCTGTTTATACTTCAAACTTCAATTACAGGACTATTTATCTTCCTGAGGGGAAACATGTTATCCAGTTTGAATATAAAAATCAGAAAATTCTGGTTTCTTATATTATTTCAAATGTTTTATTCTTTTTGGCCCTTCTGTTCCTGATTGGATACGCTGTTCATAAATATAAATCTCGTGGCGGAATTTATATATTTATCCCTTTGATAATTTTTTTAGTCACTTCTTTTTTTGTACTGAAAAGACTGAGCGCCAGGAATGAAAATCTAACCCTGCATGAAATACTGGCTCAGCATCAGAAAAAAAAGAGCAGTTTGTTTCATTTTTTTCAGGATTTTGAAAATGAACCACTGCCGAATGATTCCATTGCATTTTCAGGAGAAAAAAGCATGAAAATTCATGCTGAAGATGATTTTTTTGATTTAGCCCGGATTTCATACAGTGACCTGAAAGTAAAAAATGGGACAATGATTGTTAAAGCTAAAATTTATCCGGAAAATTATTTCAAAGCACTAATCGTCAGTGAGGTAAGGCCGGAAAATGTTCAGTCCGAATGGCATGCTGCCAAACTTGAAAAAGAGATCGAAAAACTGTATCAATGGAATGAAGTAATTTATTTCAGGAATTTTTATGATTTGAAAGAAGAAGATGAAATAGTGGTTTATCTGTGGAATCCGAACCACGAGACATTCCGTCTGGATGATATTGAGGTCGGTTTTTATCAGTTATTTTAATTTTCTGAAGTGAATGATATAAATTCAACCGGTGAATGGATTGGTCAGTTTTCTGAAATATACCGGAAAATTATATTAAAATAAATAAAAGGGAGCTCCGTTTAAATAATGAATTCTGCAAAATGGTTATGAAAAAAAATTTACTCCTACTTGTTGCATTTCTTAACGCATTTGCCTTGTCTGCACAACACCGCCAGGGGAGCTGGCATGATTATTTATCCTATAACAGCGCATTTAAAGTTGCACTTTCACCCGACAAGGTTTATTGTGCAACCGGTGGCGGCGTTATCTGCTACGATACCCGCGACAACAGCATAAACAAACTTTCAGACATTGCCGGATTATCGGATTTTGGCGTTCAGTCCATCGCTTGGAGTGAAGCCGGCAGGGTGCTGATTGTTGCTTACGCCAGCAGCAATATCGACCTGATTTATGATAAAAAAGTGATAAACCTTCCCGACATCATGCGCAAGCAGATCACCGGCAAAAAAATCAACAATATTTCCATCATTGAAAATGAAGCCTATCTCGCATGCAGCTTTGGCATTGTTGTGCTGAATCTGCAAAAACAGGAAGTGAAAGACACTTATATCCTCGGAGAAAATGGAAGTTACATCTCGGTCAACGATGTGGAGGCCGACCCGGAATACTTATATGCAGCAACGGATAACGGGATTTTAAGGGCAAACAGAAATACTGCCAATTTGCTGGATTACAACTCCTGGGAACGGATTGAAAACATTCCCCGCGCTGATGGAAAATTTAACCACCTCGCTTTTCATGCCGGAAGAATCATTGCCAACTACACGCCGGAAACCTGGTTTGAAGATGAAATGTATGTTCTGAACGGAAATAACTGGCAGCCCTACCTGAAACAAATCGGTTTTGCTGCCGATATGCAGCGCAACGGGAAGTTCCTTATCATTGCAAGTCGCCGGCAGGTATATATTGTAGATGAAAATAATGCTGTTGCCGGACACATCACAGATTACCGGCTTAAAGATCAAACGGTTTCTTCCATTGAACCGAAAAGCGCTGTCTTTTCTGCTGACGGAATCCTCTGGGTTGCTGACGAGCAAAACTCTTTCCTCCGGGTTTCGGGAGAAAATTCTGAACGCATAACATTTCCCGGACCGATTGACAATACCATCTATTCACTTCAGCAAATCGGCCGGAGTTTGTGGGTTACCCCCGGAAATACAAGCGATTGGATCACTCCCAGGTTTCAACGGTTCAGTGACAACCGGTGGACCTACTTCTCCAAAAATGAAATCCCCGAAATGGACGGATTTCATAATATTCATTCTATTGCTGTGAACCCGCAGGATGAAAACCATTTTTTTGCAGCCAGTTGGGGCGGCGGATTGCTGGAATTTAAAAATGACGAGCTTGTGCATCGCTATACCAATCATAACAGTCCGCTTGAAACGGCGCTCCCTGGTAGCCCGGATGCCCCGTATGTCTGGGTTGGCGGACTTGATTTTGATTCCGAAGGCAATCTGTGGCTCACCAATTCCCATGTGGCAGAAAATCTGCTGA
>CAZVAD010000121.1:0-7820 GCA_964624645.1 uncultured Mariniphaga sp. | reverse complement strand
TGCGACCCCTCGCCCCCCAGACGAGTGCGCTACCAGGCTGCGCCACACCCCGAAATTTTGTGCTGCAAAAATAGTGGTTGATTTCAGTTCTGCAAAACTTTTTATGAAATAGCTTCAAATATTATCCAAATCATAGGTTTGTTCTATTCAGGTTTCTTTTTATTGATGAAATGAAATTAACTTCCATCGCATTTGTTTTGTAACTTTGCAAACTCAAAAAACAGAAAAATAGAGAGATATGTTTAAACCACTTGACATTAGCGACAAACAGGAAAATCAACCCGCAACTGTTTCAGAAACAGAACGGGTGAAATGCCTGATTATTGGTTCCGGGCCTGCGGGGTACACTGCTGCCGTCTATGCCGCCCGCGCCAATCTGAATCCGGTGATGTATGAAGGCCTTCAGCCCGGAGGCCAGTTGACTACCACCACGGAGGTGGAAAACTACCCCGGCTATCCCGAAGGAATCACCGGGCCGGTGATGATGGAAGATTTTAAAAAACAGGCTGAACGCTTTGGTACCGATGTGCGCCGTGGCATGGCCGTAAAAGCTGATTTTTCGGGAAGCGTTCACAAAGTGTGGACTGACGACAACAAGCTGATTGAAGCGGAAACGGTAATCATAGCCACCGGGGCAACCGCAAAATATTTAGGTCTTGAAGACGAACAGAAATATTCCGGCGGCGGAGTTTCCGCCTGTGCAACCTGCGATGGGTTTTTCTACCGCGGAAGGGATGTGGCTGTTGTCGGCGGCGGAGATACTGCCTGTGAGGAGGCGCTCTATCTCTCCGGTTTGTGCAACAAAGTGTACATGATTGTCCGGCGCGATGTTTTCCGCGCATCAAAAGTTATGGCCGACCGCGTAATGAAAACGCCAAATATTGAAGTGCTCTGGAAGCATCAGACCAAAGGTCTGTTTGGTGAAAACAGTATGGTGGAAGGCGCCACCCTTGTGAAAAACAAGGGGGAAGAAGGCGAAGAGGAGGTCAAAATCAAAATTGACGGATTTTTCCTTGCCATCGGGCATACGCCAAATTCTGAAATTTTCAAGGATTATTTGAAAACGGACAGCACGGGCTACATTCAGACTATTCCCGGAACATCAAAAACAAACGTTCCCGGTGTATTTGCCTGTGGCGACGTGCAGGATTCTGTTTACAGGCAGGCGGTTACCGCTGCCGGAACGGGATGTATGGCGGCAATTGACGCCGAACGCTACCTGTCGGAAAAAAACGCATAATCATATATATTCCCGAATAAAAAAAGAGGCCTGGAAGCCTCTTTTTTTATGATATTCAGTCAGGCGCTGATTCTTAATAAAATACCACTGACCGTTTTCAATGCTGATAAAGCTCTACCCTATCAACTTCCTCATTATGAACTAATACCCATAGTAAATGCTCATCAGCATCATAAAACCGGACAGCACCTTTATGGCTTATACTAAATACTAAATACTAATTACTAACTACTCAGTACTAAACACTTACATATCCACATCCACTTTCGCAAAATTAGTCTTGGAATAGTGCCCCTCTTCAAGTTTCTTGCTAACAGCTTTAAAAGCATCCACGGTGTATTCAACATCGCTGAGCGTGTGCACTGCTGTGGGAATGAGCCGGAGAATAAGTTCACCTTTCGGAATGACCGGATAAACAACTATGGAACAGAAAACTCCATAATTTTCACGTAAATCCTGCACCATGTTGGTTGCTTCGGCAGGCCCTCCCTGCATGTAAACCGGCGTCACCGGCGAATTGGTTTTCCCCAGGTTGAATCCGGAGGCTTTCAGTCCGGACTGGAGCGCATCCACAATTTTCCAGAGATTTTCCTTCAATTCCGGTTTTGTCCTGAGCAGCTCCAGACGTTTGAGCGCTCCGATAACCATCGGCATGGGCAGTGATTTGGCAAAAGTCTGTGAGCGCATATTGTAGCGCAGGTAATAACAGATATCGGTATCGCAGGCCACAAACCCCCCAATGCCTGCCATTGATTTGGCAAAAGTGCCGAAATGAAGGTCAACCTTGTCCGAAACGCCAAAATGCTCGGGTACACCGGAACCGGTTTTTCCCATGGTTCCGAAACCATGCGCATCGTCAACCAATAGTCTGAACTCAAATTCATCCTTCAGTTTGACAATCTCATCCAGTTTTCCCAGATCGCCTGACATTCCGAAAACACCTTCCGTAATGACCAGTATCCCCCCTTTTTGCTTATCTGCAAGTTTGGTGGCACGTTCCAGCTGTTTGCGCAAATTCTCTATATTGTTGTGCGGATAAACATACCGCTTGCCCATGTGCAGCCGGACACCGTCAAGGATACAGGCATGAGATTCCGAATCATAAACAATCACATCATTGCGTCCGCAAATGGCGTCAATGATTGAAACCATGCCCTGATAGCCATAGTTGAGCAGGAAGGCGTCCTCTTTGCCCACGAACTCAGCCAGCTCCCTTTCCAGCTCTTCGTGTTTTTCAGTTTGACCCGACATCATGCGGGCTCCCATCGGGTAAGCCATACCATACTCCGCAGCAGCGGCGGCATCTGCCTTTCGCACCTCCGGATGGTTTGCCAGGCCAAGATAATTGTTTAAACTCCAGGTAAGCACCTCTTTGCCCCTGAATTTCATGCGCGGAGCAATTTCGCCTTCCAGCTTCGGAAATGCAAAATAACCATGTATCTGGCTTTTGTATTGACCAATATCCCCTTGGTCAGTCCTGATCTTTTGAAATATATCCACTTTTTGAAAGTTTAAAGATTTACGTCTGCAAAATTAATCTTTTTTAAAACTTCGGCAAATGTGTTAAATTCATCTGACTGAATTCCTGTGTAATTAAAAAAAGGTTATTTTTGCGTCATGTTTATGAAAACGAGAATTTTTACCATAGGGCTGCTGGTCATTTTGTTCGTTTCGTCATGCGGCGATTACAACAAAATTCTGAAAAGTACTGACTACGAATTCAAGCTGAAAAAAGCAGTTGAATATTACGAAGGAGGTGAATTTGTACGGGCCGGCACACTGTTTCAGGAATTGGTCAATATCTACCGGGGTACAAGCCGCGCGGATATGATTTACTACTATTATGCAAAAAGCATGATGGGACAGAAGGACTATGCCATGGCAACCCACTATTTCAAGTCGCTGCTGAAGGAGTTTCCCGGAAGTCAATATGCCGAGGAATCCCAGTTTATGGTGGGTTACTGCGGCTATCTGCTTTCGCCAAAACCGCGCCTTGACCAGACCGTAACGCGCGATGCCATTGAATCCCTGCAGCTCTACATCAACATTTATCCCTACAATGAGCGGGTGGACGAAGCCAACCGGCTGATGGACGAACTCAGGGCAAAACTGATTTACAAATCCTACCTGAATGCCCGGTTGTATTATGATTTCGAAAACTATAAAGCGGCAGTAATCTCTCTTGAAAACAGCCTGAAGGAATATCCTGAAAGCCAGTATAGGGAAGAGTTGATGTATATGTTGCTGAAATCAAAATACCTGCTGGCTGTCAACAGCATTGAAGATAAAAAAACAGAAAGGCTGTCGAACACTTTGGACGAATACTTCTCGTTTATTGATGAATACCCTGAAAGCCAGTACAAGCGCGAAGTGGAAAGATATTACAACACAGTGGCTCAACTGTTAAATTACGATGAACAAAAAGAAACAAATATAAATTAGAAAATGGATTACAAAAAAACAAAAGCATCTCAGACAACAATTCCGCGCGATCTTGATATTTTATCGAAAGAGACCGGAAATGAGTATGAGACTGTAATGATTTTAGCCAAAAGGGCCAATCAGATCTCTTCTGAACTGAAAGAAGAGCTGAATCAGAAATTGCAGGAGTTTGCTTCTTATACAGACAATCTTGAAGAAGTTTTTGAGAACCGCGAACAGATTGAAATTTCAAAATTCTATGAACGGCTTCCCAAACCCACATTAATCGCCTTTGACGAACTCGAAGAAAGCCAGATTTATCACAGGAACCCTGCCCGCGAAGTAAAATAGACACCCTTCTTTTGCAGCCATGAAACTTCAGGGAAAAAGAATAATACTTGGAATAACCGGTAGTATTGCTGCCTACAAGGCAGTTTTTCTGCTCAGGCTGCTTGTGAAAGAAGGTGCGGAAGTTCAGGTGGTCATTACTCCATCCGGAAAAGAATTTGTTACCCCGGTAACTCTTTCGGCGCTCTCCGGCAAACCGGTTGTCAGTGAGTTTTTCGGCGCTGCCGACGGCACATGGCACAGTCATGTGGAGCTTGGCCTGTGGGCGGATGCCATGCTCATCACTCCGGCAACTGCGTCCACATTGGGAAAAATGGCCAACGGAATTGCCGACAATATGCTGATTGCCACATACCTGTCGGCAAGATGTCCGGTTTTTATTGCACCTGCGATGGACCTTGACATGTTTGTGCATCCCTCCACCCGGCGAAACATTTCAATCCTCAAGGAATATGGGAACACCATTTTGGATCCGGACGTAGGAGAACTTGCCAGCGGACTGGAAGGAAAAGGACGAATGCAGGAGCCTGAAATGATTTTGAAAACTTTGGCTGATTACTTCAGTCAAAAAAAAAACTACTGAATAAAACCTTTCTGGTTTCCGCAGGCCCCACCTACGAAAAGATTGATCCCGTCCGGTTTATCGGCAATTATTCATCAGGCAAAATGGGCTATGCCCTTGCCGAAGAACTGGCCCGGGCAGGCGCACGGGTCATCCTTGTTTCAGGCCCTGTTTCTGTTTCAACCCGTGAAAAAGGAATCCGGCTGGTTCATGTTGAATCGGCAGAAGAGATGTATGAAGCGTGCATCAGCCACTTTCCTGATTGTGACGGTGCAATTATGACGGCGGCGGTTGCAGATTTTACGCCATCAAGCCCTGAAAAACAAAAGACAAAACGGGGAAACGAAGCGCTGACGATAGAGCTGAAACCGACAAAAGACATTGCTGCCGCACTCGGAAAAATAAAAAGAGAGAATCAGATTCTGGCAGGATTTGCACTGGAAACTCACGATGAACTCTCCAATGCACAAAGAAAACTCAAAAAGAAAAATTTTGATTTCATCGTTCTCAATTCGCTGAAAGATGCCGGTGCAGGCTTTGGCACCGACACCAACAAAATTACCATTATTGATAAAAACAATAAAATTACGCCTTTTGAGTTAAAATCTAAAAAGAAGGTGGCAGCAGATATCGGAGCAGTGATTGTTTCCATTCTGCCCGGATCATTGCAGCCTTAATTAAAATTTTATATTTTTACCTGAAATAGAATCTGTTTATGAAACGAATTATTTTTTTCCTGTTTGCCATATTCACCGCATCAACGCTCCACGCTCAGGAGTTCCGCTGTAATGTTACCGTTACGGCACAGCAGATTCAGGGGGCAAACCGGCAGTTGTTCAGAACCATGCAGGCTGACATCTATGAATTTATGAATAACCGGAAGTGGACTGAACATGTTTACACCTACGATGAGAAAATCAGATGCAACATCATGATTCGCCTGGACGAGCAAATTTCTACAGATGAGTTCAAAGGCTCAATTCAGGTGCAGCTCACCCGGCCTGTTTTCGGCTCAAGCTATGAAACCACCATACTGAATATCAAGGATAATGACTTCCAGTGCAGGTATGCGGAATTTGAGCCTCTGGAATTCGATGAGTCATTCAACAAGGCAAACCTGACCAGTATTCTTGCCTATTACGCCTACGTAATTTTGGGGTTTGATTACGACACCTTTTCACTGGAGGGCGGAACATCTTTTTTTGAAAAGGCGCAGGCTATTGTAAACAATTCACAAAATGCGCGCGAAAAGGGCTGGAAAGCTTATGAAAGTGAGCGAAACCGCTACTGGCTGACTGAAAACATACTGAACAGGTCTTATGCGGATTACAGAAAGTGCATGTACACCTATCACCGGCAGGGGCTTGACCTGCTGACCCAAAAAACCGAGGAAGGACGGGCAAATATTGCAGAATCGCTGCGTGATATTCAGAAAGTGTTCCGCAGACGGCCCTCTGTGTATATCCTTCAAATGTTTTTTGATGCAAAGTCGGATGAACTGGTGAATGTTTTTTCCAAATCATTCCCCGATGAGCGAAACCGCGTGCTTGCCATCCTCAATGAAGTGGATCCGTCAAATGGTAGTAAATACAAAAAAATAGCAGATAATCAGGATTTGTAATTTACGCTCTTTATGTTAATCAAGCTTGCTGTTTCCAATTATGCGCTGATCAATCACCTTGAAGTGGATTTTCATTCCGGTTTGAATTCAGTAACCGGAGAAACCGGAGCAGGCAAGTCCATCATTTTAGGCGCCCTCGGATTGATTATCGGAAACCGTGCAGATTTGTCCGTTTTGAAAAATAAAAACGAAAAGTGCATTGTTGAGGGCATCTTCAATGTGGCGGGGTACCCCCTTGAATCTTTCTTCAGGGAAAATGACCTGGATTATGATGTACAAACCATCCTCCGCCGGGAAATCACCCCTTCAGGAAAATCACGCGCATTCATCAACGATACTCCGGTCAACCTGAAAACAATGCGCGATTTGGGATTGCAGCTCATTGACATTCACTCGCAGCACCAAAACCTTGAGTTAGGCAACCGGCAATTTCAACTTCAACTGGTGGACACAGTCGCCGGAACCGAAGCCCTGATGCTGGAATATCACAGCCTGTACCGGAAATATGCCCGGCAAACCAAAACGCTGAAAGAACTTATTGAAAAAAACGAAAAAGAGCGTACTGACTTAGATTACTGGCAATTTCAGTTCGAACAGTTGGAAAGCGCAAATTTGCAGGAAGAGGAGCAGGAAGCGCTTGAAGCGGAACTGCAAAGGCTCACCCATGCTGAAGAAATCAAAAGCGCCCTCACGGAAACCCGGCAGCTTCTTGATGATGAGCAGTTTTCCGTCATTCAGAACCTGAATGAAAGCTATAAACGGATGTCCTCCATTCAACATTTTGTTCCGGAAGTGCCGGCGCTGACAGACCGTCTCCAAAGCTGCCTGCTGGAGTTGAAAGATATTCTGGAGGAATCGGAACGGCTGGCAGAAAATATTGAACATGACCCGGCGCAAATTGAACAAATCAGCGACCGGCTGAACCTCATCTACGGACTTCTGCAAAAACACCACGCTTCATCGGTGAAGGAACTGATTGGGCACAAAGACCTCTTTGATGAAAAAATCAATCAGGTAACCGGTTACGATGATGAAATCAAAAAGCTGCAAGCCGGTCTGAAAGACATTGAAAAGAAGCTGGAGGAGAAAGCCTTGGAGCTTCGCTCCCGGCGAAAAAAATCATTTGGAAAAATTGAAGCCGCCGTGCTTGATGATCTGAACCAGCTTGGCATGCCCAAATCAAAGTTTGAAGTGGTGCACGAGGCGCTGCCCGGATTCACCGCAAACGGAAAAGATGCCGTCTCCTTTTTGTTCAGCGCCAACGCAGACGTTCCGCCAGCAGAAATCTCAAAAATTGCATCAGGCGGAGAAATGTCGCGACTGATGCTGGCCGTCAAAAATCTTTTGCGCACTTCAAAAGCGCTGCCGACTGTAATTTTTGACGAAATCGACGCAGGCATTTCCGGCGAAATTGCCCTGAAGATGGGAAACATCCTGAAACTCTTTTCCACCTCCGCCCAAATTATCAACATCACACACCTTCCGCAGATTGCCGCAAAAGGAGACGCCCATTTCCTGGTTTATAAATACGAAGAAGATGGAAAAACCTTCACTTCTGTCAAGCTACTTGATAAAAACGAGCGGATTGAGGAGCTTGCAAAAATGGTCGGCGGCGACAGCCTGACGGA
>CAZVAD010000120.1:0-7878 GCA_964624645.1 uncultured Mariniphaga sp. | reverse complement strand
GACGTTGCCTGCAATCCTCCTACCATGCAAAACAGTTGAGTTTTCCTGCTAACGTTTTTATAAAATACCTATCTTTATCTTGCTCCTTGCAAAGACCGGTTTAAGCAATGGTGTCCGAGAACCCGTTGGCAATCAAGGTAAGGTTGTGTAAAAGCCTTTTCAGTAATGATAAGGCAGTGTTAGAGTTTAATGGTGAATTTACTTTTGGTAAATATCCCGATCAGAATAATTTCAAATCTCACAGACACAATCCTCGGAGCATTTATTGTTTCATTTTTTAAAAACTTTACGTATGGACAAAAAACAAATTCCGTTAGAAGTTATTAATCCCAATGCAGCAGGTATTGACATTGGTAGCAGAAGCCACTGGGTGGCTGTCGGTCAAAATGCCGAAGATGTAAAAGAGTTCGGGGTGTACTCTCAAGACCAATTGGAAATGTGCGAGTGGTTACGCTCAAAAAATGTCAATTCTATCGCCATGGAAAGCACCGGAACTTATTGGCAAAATCTTTCTTCTTCATAACCTAAATGTAAGTATCTTAATATAAATAAAAAATTAATCCGTGAAGTTGAAAAGGCGCGCCTTTTCAACTTCACGGATTAGTACTTACACAGATTACGGGATACTCCTTTTTATTCCGAAAGCAATTCAATACCACATAAAAGATGTATTTTCCAATGGATTCTGATTCCTCCAGTCACCGCCTTTATTGTTATTCCACCAGTCTGAATACAAATCTCCGACAGTTAATACCTCACTTCCTTTCAACCCTTTAAGTTTTTCAATTCCAGCTAAGGACATATCAATCAAAAACGGGTCGAGCGAACCATATTTATCATCTATTCTTATTCCCTCAACAATCCACAGCAGGCACTCCCCCAAGATAAAGTAATTTCTGTCATCAGGAAATGGGGCTCTGGATGATATGGGATTTAGCGGGAACTTGTTTATGTGAGTCGTATCTTTTGAAAAATTAATCAAAGATTGAATATGATTTTCATTGAATTCCGGCATCTTAAGCCATAATCTTTCATAATTTTCCCCTTTCTCAAAGACATTATAAGTTCCCTTTTTTATCTGTTGTACAAATTTCTTTACATCGGGATTGTTTACATCAAATTCCACTTTTTCGCAACTCATAAAACAAAGAGCAATGCAAGCAACAAACACCAATTTTTTCATGGCAGCAATTTATTTAAGAATTTAATATTTGATCGCGAATCTATGTAACCCTATGTCAATCCGTTATGCTATCATTCAATAATAATAAACCCCTTTGTGTTCAAATGTTTTCCCTTCGTAATCTTTGCCGGTTACCTTGTATTCCACCGAATCAAGGCCAGGAATCTGAATTTCATTCAACCGGAATGATGCGAATGCGGCAAAAGGAACGTCTCGCTGGTCGCCGTTGGCATTGTGCCGGAGCTCCAGCTCTATCGGCAGGTCATCTTCGGTCAGTTCGCCGGGTGCTTTCACCAGATTGATATAGTGAACCTCATAGCGCCCCCAGTATTTTATTTCAAAATTCAGCAGGCTGTCTGTTTGCCACACCTTTTTGACAACTACCGGATCATTCCCGATGCTGTCGCGATTTTCATCCGTAATATCAAGGATATCTTTCAGCAGAATTTTTTTGACTTCATTTACCCTGATGTAGAATTTGTCAATTTCTCCATCGCCATCTCTTTTGTCTCCCAAAATGGTGTAATTGAGCAAAATGCGGTCGCCGGTCTGCAATCTGGAATTCGGGTCGTTTGTTCCATGATAGTACCAGGGCAGCTGATAGCCCGAAACGACGGGATAAAGGGTATTTCCGTTATCCATGTGAATGATATAATCTACCGGATCGGAACTTACCTGCTCAAGCATCCCAAAACCAACCCATATTTTACCTAAGGAATACGCGTCGTCATCCTTCATGCAACTTGTAAAACCAAAAACTAAACTCAATAGAATAATTAAAACATTTTTCTTCATAATTTTTTCCTCCATATTTTTCAAATAACATAGGATAGATGAAAAAAATGAAAAAAGGTTGCGTGGATTGAAAAATAAATCCAAAAAAAAATCAAACTGACAAAATGTGCGGAAAAGAATATGGCATAACGATTGACAAACTCAATGATGCATATATTTAAATAACTACATATTCCACGATAAAAATTTTTTATAAATCATTTTAATACTACTTTTGGAAAATTAAAAAATTCAGTTATGAAAAAGACATTAACAGTAGCTTTGATGATAGCGGCATTTTCTATCAGTTGTACTTCAAGCCAAAACAAAAGCGGCGAAACGGATAAAACCGCTCAGGTGCAGGCGGAAGCCCCGGCACAGGCGGAAAAACCCGTTCAGACTGCTTTGACAGAAGAAGATGCAACAGGCGGTTCGATTACCCTGACCAAGAATGTTTTTTTACAAAAAGTCTGGGATTATGAAAACACACCACAGGAGTGGGTTTACAAAGGGGACAAACCTGCATTGATTGATTTTTATGCCGACTGGTGCGGTCCCTGTAAGATTGCATCGCCGATTCTCGAAGAAATTTCCAACGATTATGCCGGCCAGATATATGTCTATAAAATTGACACGGAAAAAGAGCGCGAGCTGGCAGCTGTATTTGGTGTTCGCGGAATTCCTGCATTTTTATACATTCCGGTTAAAGGGCAGCCCGTGATGATGTCGGGTATTGCACGCACAAAGGAAGATACGAAAAAGATGTTTGCAGAGAATATTGATAAATACCTGCTGACTTTATAACAGACAATAGTAAGTTGCTCATATACTCCTGATTGATGAGCTTCCAGGGGTAAAATCAGAAACGGGCGACAGCGTGAATAAGTTCTTCAAGGGTAACTTTACGTTGTTCGCCCGATTTCATATTTTTCAGGGTAAACATCCCTTCGTGGATTTCGTTTTCACCGGCCAGCACCACAAAGGGAATTCCTTTTTTGTCGGCATAATTCAGCTGTTTTTTCATCCGGGCGCTTTCGGGGTAAATTTCGGAATTGATTCCCGAATTCCGCAATTTTGCCAGCGTCTTCAGACAGTATGCTTCTTCTAGTTTCCCGAAATTTGCAAAAAATACACGAGTACTTTCAGACGACTCCTGCGGAAAAAGACCGGTATGCTCCAGTACATCATAAATGCGTTCGGCGCCAAAAGAAATGCCGACCCCCGAAATGTCCGGCAGTCCGAAAATGCCGGTAAGGTTATCGTAACGTCCGCCGCCACAGATGCTTCCCATTTCCATGTCGGTGGTTTTCACCTCAATGATTGCACCGGTATAATAATTCAATCCACGCGCAAGCGTCAGGTCAAGTTCTGTTTTGATGTCCGGGTTCAGTTGGCTGAGGTATTCAAAAAGCGTTTCAAGCTCTTCCACCCCTTTCATTCCGGTTTCGGATGATGAAAGTATGGATTTCAGCCGGCTGATTTTTTCGGAATTGCTGCCCGTCAGCGCCAGGATTGGCTGGAGCTTTTGAATGGCTTCCGCCGATACTCCTCTCTCAGCCAATTCAAGGTTCACTTTTTCACTGCCGATTTTATCCAACTTATCAATTGCCGTTGTAATCTCCGTCAGCAGCTCTTCTTCGCCAAGAATCCCGGCAATTCCTGCCAATATTTTCCGGTTATTCAGCTTCACCACCGCATTGATTTTCAATCTGGCAAAAACATCGCCAATAATCTGGATGAGTTCTGCCTCATTCAGCAGGCTGTCGCTCCCGATCATATCGGCATCGCATTGAAAAAACTCGCGGTAGCGCCCTTTTTGCGGACGGTCGGCACGCCACACCGGCTGAATCTGGTAGCGGCGGAATGGAAATACAATATCGTTCCGGTATTGTGCCACAAACCGGGCAAAAGGAACCGTCAAATCATAGCGCAACCCCTTTTCGGAAATCTTTGAAGTGATTTTGCCCGAATCCTTTTTGCCAAGCAATTCATCGTCAACCTTCGACAGAAAATCCCCCGAATTGAGAATTTTGAATAAAAGCCTGTCGCCCTCTTCACCGTACTTGCCCATCAGCGTGGAGAGGTTTTCCATGGCAGGCGTTTCAATGGGCTGAAAACCATATAGCCTGAATACTTCCTTAATGGTGTTGAAAATATAGTTTCGTTTCACCACTTCGGCAGGTGAAAAATCGCGCGTTCCTTTTGGTATGGATGGTTTTTGTGACATTATCCGTTGTTTAAACTCGCGCAAAAATAATGAATAAATGTGAGTTTACCGGAAGTCTGCCGGAATGTCATTTTCTGAATGGAAAAAATGATAACTTCCTGTTTTCTTGTTTAGAATAATTATAAACTAAAAACAAAAATGAAAACAAATTTCTATTTCATAACAAATTCCAAATTGAAGGGCTATTTTTGAAACTTTTTAATCGTCTAATTTTCAAATTACATAAATATGACAGAACAGAATAACGCCATCAAATTTTACAGTGGCGAGCAGATTCCTGTGGAACTGCATAAAGTGCGTATTGTTCAGAAGCTTTTCCTCAAACCGATTGAAGAGCGGAAAGCTGCAATGGAAGAGGCCGGATTTAATACTTTTCTACTGAATACGAAAGATGTTTTTTTGGATATGCTTACCGATTCCGGAACGAACGCCATGAGTGACAACCAGGTTGCCTCCATGCTGAAGGCAGATGATGCCTATGCCGGTTCACAGAGTTTCTACCGCATGGAAGAAGCTCTGCGCGATGTGTTCGGAAAACATTATGTTTTGCCGGCTCATCAGGGGCGTGCAGCCGAAAATATTGTTTCACAGGCTTTTATCAAAAAAGGCGATGTCATTCCGATGAACTACCATTTCACCACAACTAAAGAACACATGGAGTTGAATGGCGGGAAGGTTCTGGAAATTTATGGCGATGATGCACTGGAAATCAAAAGCGACAAGCCGTTTAAAGGGAATATCGACATTGAAAAACTGAAAGCTGTTTTTAAGGAATACGGCAAGGAGCGTGTGGCGTTTGTGCGCATGGAAGCCTCGACCAACCTGATTGGCGGCCAGCCTTTCTCCATGCAGAATATGCGCGATGTGAAAAAAATCTGTCAGGAAAATGACACCATGATGGTTTTGGATGCCAGCCTGATTGGCGAAAATGCCTATTTCATCAAGCAGCGTGAAGAGGAGTTCAAAAATGCCGAAATAAAAGATATTCTTCGCGAAATGTGCAGCTATGCCGATTTGATTTACTTCTCCAGCCGCAAAGTCAGCTCAACACGCGGCGGCGGCATTGTAACCGACAACAAGGAATATTACCTGCAGATGCGCAATCTTCTGGTGTTGTATGAAGGTTTTCTGACTTATGGCGGAATGTCCGTCAGGGAGATTGAAGCCATGGCTGTCGGAATTAATGAAACCTGCGACGAAACAGTGATCAGCCAGTCGCCTTCGTTTATTGCCTATGCGGTAAATCAGCTTGATGCTGCCGGAATTCCGGTGATTACCCCTCCCGGGGCGCTTGGCTGCCACATTGACGCCAAAGGATTTTTGCCACATATTCCGCAAAGGGATTATCCGGCAGGTGCGCTGGCTTCTGCACTGTTTATCATTTCGGGAGTCCGCGGTATGGAGCGCGGCAGTATTTCCAGCGTTCGTGATGAAAACGGAGATGATATTTTAGCTGATGTTGAATTGCTCAGGCTGGCTTTCCCGCGCCGGGTATTCACCCTTTCACAAACAAAATTTATGATTGACCGTGTGAAATGGCTCTACGAAAACCGCCATTTGGTGGCCGGACTGGAATGGGTGGAAGAACCGCCATTGCTGCGCTTCTTTATGGGACGCCTGAAAGCTAAAGGCGACTGGACAGAAAAACTTGTTGCCAAATTCAAGGAAGATTTTGGCGATTCGTTATAAAAGAATTTTTGCACACCATTTTGTGTGCTCAAAAAACAGCGAAGGAATCCGAACAGGGTTCCTTCGCTGTTTTCAGAAAACCATACTGAGAATCAGATTGTTATTTTTGTTTTTGTAAGGTTTTGTATGCCCTTTTGTACCTGTCGGTCTGAATTGCATCAATTCCCCACTGCTGTGCTTTTTTGTAATTGTTCCGCCGATCGTTAATAAAAAGCAGATCGGTATAGATTTTTATATATTTTTCATGGATTTGCCTTACCGTCTCTTCGTTCAGGATTTTCCAGTTTGTGTCGAACCCAAACGGGGAGAGCGCTTTTATCTTTTTATCCAGTTCATCCAAGTTTTTTAAAGCCGGAATAATTTGTGCCTGAGGAAATTCATCCCTGAGCTTTTTCAGGTAAGAATCACTTCCGTAGAAAACGGCATCTTTCTCCAGGCCATACTGTTTCAGTGTGGAAATCATTTGGGCGGGGTCTGCGTCTTTACAATCCACATAAAGATTTACAGGATTGTTGCCGGCTTGGTTGTGCCCGGATACCAGCTTGCAAACCTGCTCCAGAGTCGGGATTTTTTCATTTTGGCCTCCACGGAATTTTCTTTTCAAACGTACCTGCTGCAATTCGCTGAAAGACAAATCTCTGATTTGTTCTTTGGATTTGGTGGTACGCTTCAGGCTTCCGTCGTGTGAAATCACCAGAAAACCGTCTGCTGTAGTGCGGACGTCAATTTCAATATAGTCCGCTCCATTTTTCAATACCTGCTCAAAACCGCTCAGTGAGTTTTCAGGATACCCGCAGGCTTTTCCACGGTGCGCCACGATTTTCGGGTTGTTGTCATGCTCTGTTTTCGCCAGGCAGGCTGCGCTGCATGTGAAAACGAAAAGTGTTAGAAAAGTGACTTTTTTCAAGAACATATTTTGTGCTTTGAATGAAAATTTCTTTAACCGGGTTGAATATGATGAAAATCTGCATTACAGATGATCTATGATTTTGCCGGTCAGTATTTTTTCCTTTGTTATTTTGCTGTCATAGATATAGAGCAATATCAGAATGAAAAACAGAGTTATAAAACCAGCCAGACCTGTCAGCCCGGTTGTCAGGTCGTTGCCACCGGAAGTTAGCATGATGGAAATTCCTGCAGTTGCGTTCAGCGTTCCGTGAATTATTGCTGCGGCAATAACTGATTTTGCCTTAATCGTTACATATACAAACAACGGAGTCAGCAGGATACAAAAGATTATCATCATCAAAACGCCGATTTCCGGATGCTGGGGATAGTTATGCCCCATCAGGATTATCGGAGTATGCCAGATTCCCCAGATAAAGCCAATAATCAGGGAGGCCCTTAAAAAGTGCATTTCCCTGAATTCCCGGACCAAAAAGCCACGCCAGCCGAGTTCTTCGCCAAAGCCGGCAACCGCGTTTACGGTTATTCCGGCAATAAGTCCCTGAACCAATGTCAGCTGGATAGGGTGAATCGGCATGTTTTCCAGTGAGTTTTTCATAAGCTCCATTTGCTCGGGAGTATAGGTGTTTTCAAACCTGTCAAGCATTCCGGCCATTTCACCGCTGTAGGAAATTCCGGGGAGCAGCAGTGTGATTCCAAGCGCTGCAAAACTGATTACAGGCATTATCAGCCAGGCTACAAAAAACCATTTGTTTATTTTGAAAGAAATATTCAGCGCCGGATTCAGCGGTTCTTTATGAACCAATTTCATAACAATGACAACGGAAAGCGCAGGGATGAACATATAAATCACGCCAAAAAGCGTAAATGCAAGGGTTCCGTAGCCCCATCCAATCAGCCTGAAGATGCCTGCCAGTGCATAACTGATTGAAAATGTCAGCAGCAGAAACAGTGTGGTTTTGTTAACTTTTTTCATTTGACTGCAAAGTTGATTTTTGTTTCAAAGATAAGTGTTTTCATTGAACTCCTACCGGAGTTCCTGTTCTTTTTTGTGTTGTTTCCCCCAAACTGCGCTTCGCTTGTTTGGGGTTATCCACAT
>CAZVAD010000119.1:3955-8173 GCA_964624645.1 uncultured Mariniphaga sp. | reverse complement strand
GAAAATCAATGATTACAGGAAATTGTTTCGCAAAGATAAAATGCGTTAATTTCACAGCACGCCATGAAATAAAATTACCCATATTTCCGGGTGGAATAAAATGATTTTCCTGATTGTACCGGTGTTTGTAACCAAGACGGTTTGATTTTATACATCGCTAACCGTTTTCTGTTTAGCGCCTCCAAGAAAACTTTCAAAACAATTTCAAGGAATCTTATATTCTTTTGTGGGTCTGTGTATCAGTGCTTTAGAGAAAGGAGACATGGCTTTGTTTGGGGTTAAAGCGCTGAAAGTGGCGTGGAAATACCAAAATTTCCATTAATTTCGGCTTTGAAAAATTTTGAACCGGTAGTTATTTTTAGGAGAATTCCGGAGTGAAGCCAGAAATATCACGCCGGGAAACCGCTGTCTTTTTGAATATTTGTTAAAAAAATCATAATGAGAAATTCAATTATCACTATTCTTTTACTGGTTTCTGCTGCAGTTTCTGCTCAGAAACCGTTTGCCATAAGCCATGGCCCCTATCTGCAGGGACTCACGGAAAATGAAGTAACCATTGTGTGGACAACCAACCGGAATGCCGTTTCGTGGGTTGAGCTTGCGCCCGATGACAACAGTCATTTCTACCTGACCGAGCGCCCGAAGTTCTTTTCCGAAGCCTATGGATTCAAAACCATGGATTCGGTGCATATTGTTACGCTTAAAAATCTTGATCCAAACACGCGCTACCGCTATCGTGTTTACTCTCAGGAGGTGCTGAGTCATGTGGGGACAAAAGTGCTTTACGGAACCATTGCGGCAACCAATGTCTATCGTGCACGCCCGTTGGTTTTTACCACAAACAATTCTGCAAAAAACGATGCTTCTTTTTTGGTTCTCAATGATATTCACGGGAATAACGAACTGATGGAAACCCTGCTGAAAGATGCAGACTGGGAAGAGACCGATTTTGTGTTTTTTAATGGTGACATGGCCAGTGTCATAAATTCGGAAGAGCAGTTGTTCGGTGATTTTCTGGATAAAGCGGTGGAACTTTTCGCCAGGGAGACCCCGATGTATTATGCCCGGGGAAACCATGAAACACGCGGGAACTTTGCCTATACATTTCCACGTTATTTTCCCACTTCCACAGGGCAGTTGTATTATACTTTCCGGCAGGGGCCGGTGAGTTTTATTGTGCTTGATTGTGGCGAGGACAAGCCCGACTCCGACTTGGAATACAGCGGTATCGTGGCTTTTGACAATTATCGCAGCCAACAGGCCGAATGGCTGAAGGAGGCGGTGAAAGAGAAGGAGTTCCTGGATGCTCCGTACAGGGTTGTGATTGTGCACATGCCGCCATTTGGAGGCTGGCACGGCGAAAAAGAAATTGAGGAAAAATTTGTGCCGGTTCTTGAGCAGGCCGGCATTGATGTGATGCTTTGCGGCCATCTCCACCGGCATGTCCATAAAAAAGCCGGCGACGGGCAGAACTTTCCCATTCTTGTCAATTCCAACAAAACAATCATCAAAGCCCGCACAGAAAATAATATGCTGCTTATTGATGTGGTGGACACCGAAGGGAAAGTGGTGGATTCAATGAAATTGCCAGCAAGAAAATAGCAGCAGATTATCTGTTCCGCTTATGCTTTTTTATCTCTGCATCGGCCATTTTTCGTAAAAATATTGCAGTTTCCTCATCCATTCCTTCGGGAATGAATTTTACCTTTAGCGGTGAAACACCCGTCATCGTTCCAAACCAGACACACCCGGCAAGATAACGTCCATTTTCGTTGGCATGATGAATATCCGGCCTCCACAGATTAAGGGTGCTGTCCTGCTGATAGGTGTTATAAATTGCCTCTCCCACCGGGAGTAAACGCATTTTATATTCGCCGGCAAGCCTGTTGTAATTGGCAACCAGTCCGGTGTGCATTTCATCGAAAGTGATTCCCCAGTTTTCCAGTTTTGCGGTATTGGGATAAGCCCAGGTCTGCTGGATGATAATCTCTGTTTCAGGTTGAAATTCCCGGATAAAAGCAATCAATTCTCCGGCATAAGGCTCGAAAGACTCCCAGATGAAGCTTTGTGCACTGACTTGCTGAATGGTAACAAAGTCATAACTGTCCGCTTGCAGCAAATCCTTCAGGCAGTATCCCCCGGCATAGGGTTTCAGCGCTGGATCTTCCTCACAGTTTCTGATAAGTGTGACATGTTTTTCGAACGGACATCCGCCAATATTGGCTTTTGTATATTGAATACTGTAGCCGGGAACCGATTCGGCGATTTCGGAAAGAAAACTGACCGCATCATCGGCAAAACTGTTCCCCACGGTGAGTATTTTTAGGTTTTTGCTTTGAGGCGCCTGGTCGGATGTGCCGGCAATGAAGCCATTTAACCATAAAATGGCGGATAGTAGAATCAGGGAGAGAATCCCGATGATTAATCCCAGATAAAGTTTGTTTCTGAAGAAATTCATAATGTTGATATTAAAAGATGCAAAGTTAATGATTCATTGCAGAAAGAGTATAGAACACAATACCTATTTGTGAACATCTGTAAAAATTGCCGCCGGATAATTTTCTCGCATATTTCGCTATTTTTGTAGTTTTGAAAAAAGATTAGTAAATGGAGAAAACTTTTAACAAGACCGGATATCAGCTTCAATCGGTGAAAACCGGACAACTTTTTCAGGACGAAGGATGGACGCTTGATGCTCCGGGAGAGAAAGAACCGTCGCTTATCCGGGCGATTTATGAAAAAACACAGCTCAATTTAAAAGATGAATCCTGGGGATTCTACAAGTTTTCCGACTGGTTGCCTGTTTTGAGGACACTCAAAGGCTCTTCGGCGCCGGTAACTTACAAAAGCGAAAAACTTGCAAAGATTTTTGGGTTGCAAAATTTGTGGATCACTTTCAGCGGCTACTGGCCCGAAAAGGGCGCATACATGAGCACGTGCAGTTTCAAAAAGACGGAAGCCTACTCGGTTTGCGGACGAATGATTCCAGAACAGGACAAAGTGCTTGTTGTGGCATCTGCCGGCAACACCTCCCGCTCATTTGCGAGCGTTTGCTCAGAAAATAATATTCCGCTGCTGATTTGCGTTCCCGAAGACAACATTGGTGCGCTCTGGTTCGACAAACCGCTGAATGATTGCGTGAAGCTTATTTGCAGCCGGTCGGGCAGCGATTATTTTGACGCCATTCACCTCTCGAATATTGTGGCAGGCATGAACGGATTTTTCCCGGAAGGAGGCGCAAAAAATGTGGCGCGCCGCGACGGCATGGGCACCACGGTTCTTTCTGCCGTAACCACAATCGGCAGAATTCCTGATTACTATTTTCAGGCAATCGGCAGCGGAACAGGCGCTATTGCCGCCTGGGAAGCCAACCTCCGGTTGATTGCCGACGGGCGTTTCGGGAATAACAAAATGAAACTTATGGTTTCACAGAATGCACCTTTCCTCCCGATTTATGACGCATGGAAAGCCGGTTCGCGGGAAATGCTGCCGCTGGATGAAGACACCGCGCGCAAACAGGTCGAAATCATTGACGCCAAGGTTTTGTCCAACCGGAAACCACCATATTCCATTGCCGGCGGACTTTTTGATGCACTCACCGATTCGGATGGCGATGTGCTGATGGCCACCAATGAACAGGCAAGAGCCGCTGCGAAGCTTTTTGAAGAAACGGAAGGAATTGACATTCACCCTGCAGCAGCCGTGGCAACGGCTTCACTCATTGAAGCGGCAGAAAACAATACGATTGATAAAAATGCACTGATCATGTTGAATATCACCGGCGGAGGGGAAAAACGGTTCAAAGCGGAAAGGGAGCTTTTTTACATGAAACCGGATTTGATTTTTGACATCAATCCCGACCCCGTAACAGTACAAAAGCAGGTTGAACAATTGTTTCACTGAAAATTGGTAGATTTGTCTGAACTTTAAAAGAATAATGAAAAGACAGATTACTGTCTGATATTCAGTATCAAATATTATCAAAATGAAATATGTTTTATTAGCCTTTATCCTTTTCAGTACAACCTCTTGTCAGCATTCCGCATCTTCAAAAAAAGAGGATATAAACATCAAAGTTTCAAGTTATAACATCCGGGTTGCCGCAAAAGCTGATGTTGAAACCGGTAATGGCTGGGATATCCGCAAAGAACCTTTGGCCGATCTGATTAAAAATCACGATTTTGATATTGTTGGCACCCAGGAGGGCAATTTCAGCCA
>CAZVAD010000119.1:0-3855 GCA_964624645.1 uncultured Mariniphaga sp. | reverse complement strand
ACATCGCATTTTTATTGGCGGAATGTTACCGCAAGACAAAATTCCGGCAAGCTGCACATTCAGAAAATCCGGGAAATCGCAGAGGATGATCTGCCAATAATCAGTACCGGTGATTTCAATTCAATCTCTTCAACAGAGCAGGTGAAGGATATTCTGACCTGGCTCAAAGATGCTTATGAAATAACTGAAACACCGCCTGCCGGGCCGGTTGCCACTGCATTTCCCGGTGGTGTTTTTGAAGGGGAACCAACATCCCGGATTGATTATGTGTTTGTGAACGATAAAGTCCGTGTGCTGACCTATTCCGTTTTAAATGACAGCTACAACAACGGCAGATATCCTTCAGACCATTTTCCGGTGGTTTGTGATTTGTTACTGACAAAATAAATTTTTAATCCATAAAGCATTATGAAGAACTTCAAAAAACCAATGCAACTGCTTTTTGCAATCACAATCAGTTGTGCAGCTGTAATTTCATGCAGCAAATACACCGATTATTCAGCAGCACCCTGGGAAGACCCAGAAAATCCGCCCTGGGAAAATCCACAGGTAAATGAAATCAACCGCGAGCCTGCAAGGGCGCATTTTATTCCGTTTGCCACCGTGGAGCAGGCACGGAGTGAGGACAAATGGCAATCGCCGATGATTCAGTCGCTTAACGGAAAATGGAAGTTCCATCTGGCACAAAATCCTTCGGAACGTCCCTACTGGTTTTTCAAAAATGATTTTGACATCCGGGATTGGAGCGAAATAAATGTGCCCGCCAACTGGGAGCTGGAAGGTTATGACTATCCGATTTACACCAATGTTAAATATCCGCATGAAAAGACTCCGCCGAAAATTCAGGCACACTACAATCCGGTGGGCTCCTACAAACGGAACTTTAAAATTCCTGCCGGCTGGAAAGGAAAAGATGTCTTGCTTCACTTCGGAGCGGCAAGTTCCATGCTGAACGTGTGGGTAAACGGGGAATATGTGGGCTACAGCGAAGACAGCAAAACCCCTGCAACCTTCAACATCACCAAATACCTGAAGCCGGGAGAGAATCTGCTTGCCGTGGAAATTTTCCGCTGGTGCGACGGCTCCTATCTCGAAGACCAGGATTTCTGGCGAATCAGCGGCATCACTCGTGATGTGTATCTGCTGGCGCGCACAGGGCAACAGATTCAGGATTTTACCGTGCAGTCAACCCTTGATGAAAATTATATCGATGGCCTGTTCTCACTGAGCATAGATGTGATGAACCTGAGCGAAAAAGGCGGCACGGCAGAAATTTCTGCTGTACTGTACGATCAGGGACAACCCCTGGCAGAATTTTCAAAACCGGTTAACACCGGAAAGCAGAATATCCTGTTCCAGGAGCAAATTCCGGATGTGAAACAGTGGTCTGCGGAATTTCCCAGTCTTTATGAACTGATTATCAGTCTGAAAAATGATGACGGAATTGTGGAAGTGATCCGCCAGGAAGTGGGCTTCCGCACGGTTGAAATCAAAGAGGGCGTATTGCTGATAAACGGGCAGTATGTCTATCTGAAAGGCTCCAATCTGCATGAACACCACGATGTTACAGGCCATTATGTGGACAAGGAGACCATGCTGAAAGATATCTATATTATGAAATCCTTCAATATGAATTCCGTAAGGACTTCCCACTATCCGCAACCGGAGCTTTGGTATGAACTGTGCAACAAATACGGGCTTTATGTGATTGACGAGGCCAATATTGAATCGCACGGAATGGGCTACGGCAAAGAATCGCTTGCAAAGGATGAACTTTGGGGAGATGCGCACATGTACCGTACGCGCAACATGTTTGAACGCGATAAAAACCAGCCGTCCATTATCATCTGGTCATTGGGCAATGAAGCCGGCAACGGAATTAATTTTGAAAAGACCTACAGCTATCTCAAATCGGCTGATCCCACGCGCCTGGTTCAGTATGAACAGGCACACGGCGGCGACAATACCGACATCACCTGTCCGATGTATATGCGGATTGAAGCGATGGAAAATTATGCAAAAGGGAATCCGTCCAAGCCGCTGATTCAGTGTGAATATGCTCACGCCATGGGGAACAGTGTGGGGAATTTGCAGGACTACTGGGATGTCATTGAAAAATACGATGCCCTTCAGGGCGGGTTCATCTGGGATTGGGTGGATCAGGGAATCCTGACCACAAATGCTGACGGCGAACAGTTCTGGGCATATGGCGGGGATTTTGGTCCGGAGGATGTTCCGTCCGATGGCAACTTTTGCATCAACGGACTGGTTAACCCCGACAGGGGAATAAAACCGCCCATCCGCGAAGTGAAAAAAGTGTATCAGTATATCGGATTTGAAGCGGAAGACCTGGAAAAGGGAATTGTCAGCATCAGGAATAAATATGCATTCCGGAACCTAAGCGATTTCAATTTTGACTGGGAAATCACCGGCGATGGGCAGGTCATCAGATCCGGCAAACTCGACGGACTTCATGTTCAGCCCGGGGAGAGTGCTCCGGTAACTGTTGACGTTGCATTTGACGCCATGCCGGGAGTGGAATATTTCCTCAACCTGAATGCCTCATTGAAAAACCGTGACGGATTGTTGGAAGCAGGAATTCAACTTGCCGCCGAACAGTTCAGATTGCCAAAATATATTCCGGTCTCGCAGACAGTTCTTGCAGAAATGCCCGGACTGACCACCCATGAAACCGAAAATTCAGTGCAAATTTCTGGCGAAGGTTTTTCTGTAACTTTTGATAAAATGGCAGGAACCATTTCGGAATTCAGAAAAGGGGAGACTGAAATGCTGCAAAACGGGCCGGAGCCAAACTTCTGGCGCGCTCCCATTGACAATGATTTTGGCAACAATTTGCATCACCGCAGCCGCGTTTGGCGCGAAGCCGGGAAAAACCGGAAAATTACTTTGGTTACTGTAAGTGAAACCTCAAAAAACAGCGTGAAAGTTGCTTTTGAGTTCAGTCTGACTGACGGTCAGGATGAGGCCATTGCCAGATATAATGCTGACTATACGGTTTACGGTTCGGGGGATATTGTGGTGAACAATCATCTCAGAATGACAAAAGACGATTTGCCCGAAATTGTACGGATGGGCACAAACCTCATCATGCCGCGCAGGTTTGACCGGATGAGCTGGCTGGGACGTGGCCCCCATGAAAGTTACTGGGACAGGAAAACGGGAGCTTTTGTCGGATTGTATGAAGGCGCCGTTGCCGACCAGTACTGGGCATATATCCGTCCGCAGGAAAACGGAAACAAAACCGATGTGCGCTGGCTGACCATCACCGATGCCTCCGGCAACGGGTTTTTCTTTGCCGGAATGCCGTTGCTGGAAGTGAGCGCCCACCACAATTTGCAGGAAGATTTTGAGTCCATGGAGCGCACCGACGGACGTCAGCGCACAGGCGATGTGGTGGTGAACCGGCATATCAGCGATGTCAAACCCCGCGACCTGACATCGGTCAATATTGACTATAAGCAGATGGGCGTTGGCGGTGACAACAGCTGGGGTTATTGGACTCACGACGAATACCGCCTCACCGGGAAGGAATATAAATACAGCTACCGGATGAAAGCCATCGGCCCCGATGACAAAGCCACCGAACTGGCAAAACAAAATTTTTAACCGGGGAGATTTTTCTGAATGCTTCTGAAATTTCAGATTCTGAAAGAAATCAGTTTTTGAAACTCCAATTATTCTGTATAAAGTGTCACACACTTTGGCAGCGTGGATGGGGATTTCTTTGTCGATTTTCGGAGCGGATGAAAAATGATTTTAACAGCAATTCATAGGGATATATGCCATTCGGGAACCACAAAAAGTAATTTCTATGATTTTTCATTTAAGGCAATG
>CAZVAD010000118.1:0-8184 GCA_964624645.1 uncultured Mariniphaga sp. | reverse complement strand
ATTGAAAGACGGCATAGTCCGATGGATAATTTAAAAAATAAACTCTGTGGTTCTCAGTGTTCTCTATGGTAAAAAAAAGAAAATCCACCACAGAGGTACACGGAGCTACACAGAGAGAAGAACATTCGTGGTCTTCATGTTCCTTGTGGTAAAATGATAACCCAATTAATCGGAACATTCTTTCCCAAAATATATTGCTTGTATCTTCATAGCGTTTGAATTAATCACATCAAGGCTCACCAGCAGTTCAAAATCTTTTATTGTCAGACCGGCAACTTTTTTCTACCCGGGTTTATGATTTTTTTTGGAAAAGCCCTTCTTGTTTTGGTTATGTTTGTACATTTACGCGATCAAAAAAAGTTTGACAAAATTCAATCCTGAGTAAAATCAATAATTATGACTACAAAATTCAAATTATCCCGGAGAAAATTTCTGCAAACGACCGGAATCGGAATGATGGGTATTCCGCTTGCCTGCTATTCCTTGTCAGACGTTGCGCCCAGCGATAAAATCAGGGTGGCACATATTGGCACCGGCAACATGGGAGGTTCTCACATCCGCTGGTTTTCGGCTTTCCCTGATGTGGAAACCGTTGCGCTTTGCGATGTGGACAAAAACCATCTGGAACGGGCTCAAAAAATCCTACAGTCCGGCAACCCGTCAGCCAAGCCCGACCTGTATTCCGATTTCAGGCATATCATTGACCGGAAGGACATTGATGTGGTTACCTGCGCTACCCCTGACCACTGGCACGCTTTGGTGGCCATCATGGCTTTTGAGTCGGGAAAGGATGTTTATGGTGAAAAACCTTTGTCCTATTCGGCCAAAGAGGGACAAGTTATGTTAGGCGCCTTGAAAAAGTACAACCGGATTTTTCAGTTAGGCACACAAATCCATGCAGGTGAAAATTACCACCGGGTGGCAGAGATTATCCAATCGGGCGTTCTGGGAAAAATCCATACCGTCCGCTTATGGAAAACCGGCGGAACCACCGGTCTGGGCTTTCCGAATAATGAAACACCGCCGGAGCATCTGGACTGGGAAATGTGGCTTGGCCCGGCGCCCTATTCGGAATATACGCCGGTCAGATGCCACGGAACATTCCGGAGCTTTTTCGATTATTCAGGCGGAGTGTTTGCCGACTTTTGGTGTCATATTGCCGATATTATGTTCATGTCAGTCCGTCCGGAAAACCTGATTTCCATTGATGCACGCGGAGAGGTTCCAAATGACGGGATTGCCGATACGCCAAAATGGATTGATGTGGATTTCAGGTTTAAGGACCTGGACGTATTCTGGACCACTACACCTCCTGACATCCCCGGCTCAGAAAAAATGCACATCGGCGCTCATTTTGATGGCGAAAAAGGTACCCTGACCTGTGATTATGAGAATCGGGTCATTAAAATCGGCAAGGAAACGTTCAGTGATTTGCCGGAAGTTCCGATTACAATTCCCCGGTCGCCGGGGCATCAGCGAAACTTCCTTGATTCTGTCAAATCCCGTATCCACCCGGAAAGCAATTTGGAATATGCCCGTCAAATGACGCTTCCGATGCACCTGGCGCTGATTTCATTCCGGCTGAAACGCAAACTGAACTGGGATAGCGTGAAAGAAGAGTTTCTCAACGACCCGGCAGCCAACTTTTTGTTGTCGCGGAAATACCGTTCACCCTGGAAATTGCCGGAATATTAATTCAAAGATTAAATCAGATGAAAAGAATACTTGCAATGGCATTGTTGCTGAGCATCTCACTTGTTGGTTGTACTCAGAAAAAACAGGATAATTTTATTTCACTTTTCAACGGGAAAGATCTTACCGGATGGAACATGCCTAAGGATGTTCCCGGTTTTGAAGTGCGGGACGGGATAATGATTGCCGAACCTCCTGGTGGCAGCGATATTTTCACCAATGAGGAATATGCCAACTATGTTTTCCGGTTTGAATACCTGCTTTCAGAGGTTGGAAACAGTGGGGTTTTAATCCGCTGCAGTCCTGAAAACCCGTGGGGAACGGGTGTTGAAGTCCAGCTTCTGGCTCCCTGGACTCCCTACCGCGACGACCTGCACTGCACGGGTTCCATTTACGGATACGTTCCTGTAACCAACCGTCCCGATGAAACCACCGGAATCTGGCATGAAATGGAAATCCGGTGCGACAGGAATATTATCATCATTTCGGTTGACGGACAAATGACGACGGCGGCCAATGTTGGCTTGGTTGAAAGCATGAAAGACAAGCTTTTGTCGGGGGTCATCGGGTTTCAGTCGAATCACAGCAAACAGGGAGAGTTTATCCAATTGCGGAATGTTTCAGTCCGGAATCTGGATTTGGAACCGGAATATGTTGCCCGCGGATTTTATGCAGAAGATATCCGCTTCAGGCAGCAGGCATGGGATGCAGCCAAATCTATTGGCACGCCCATGATTCCTTATCTGGCAAAAATAATGGAGGGCGTTAATCCGCTTGCAGTGGCCGGTGTAAAACAGATTCTTTTTGATTTGGCTGTTCAGGCAACTGCGCCGGAAAGTGAAGGAAAGATCAGAAACGAATTGATTAAAACGCTTAAAACAGAATCCGCCAAATCTTATTCCAAAACAGTTGCAGGTTATCTGGGATGGTTGCTGGAAATGGCGGAAAGTACGAAGTGAATTTAAAAGAAAATAGCCCGTTAAATGGCTTTTTGCTTTTTTCTATGGCTGCTGAAAAGATAGGTTCTCATACCAGGCCGGATTGCTAAAAACTTCAGTCTGCATTATTTTATTGGGGCATCATTTGGAAAAAATGGATTATTGTCATACTTTGGGGACTAATTTTTTTATCAAAGTTTCAACGTTTACAAAAAAATCAGTCAACTATGAATTTTCAAAAAGTCAAATCCATTTTTTCTGCTTACACTTTCCTGATACTTACGGTCTTTGCGATGCCGGCATTTCAGGTCAAAGCCGGTTCGCCCTCAAAAAATGAAGGAACCACAGAAAAAGTTTTCCGGGCGGGCGCAGCCACAGGCAACATCACTCCGTTTCTTGGCGGGGGGATTGTCGGAAATTGGGGCGTGCCCGAAGCAACGCACATTCACGATGAATTGCATGCCCGTTGCCTTGTGCTTGACGACGGAACCACCAAACTGGTTTTCATCGTGGCCGATCTTTTGGGCATTCACCAGGATTTGGCAGAAGAAACCAAAAAGCTGATTTACAACGAGACCGGAATTCCGCCGGAAAATGTGATCCTTTCCGCCATTCACACCCACTCAGCCACCAGTGCGATGGGGCTTGGCAACATGCGGACGAAGTTTCCGGATGGAACCTTTGAAACCTTTGATGATTATCAAAAATTTGTTGTCAGGCGTTTTGCAGATGCCGTGCGGATAGCGGTGAACAATCTGGAACCGGTGCAAATCGGCTGGGGCGTTGGCAGTGTTCCCGAGCATGTGTTTGTGCGCCGCTGGAAAATGAAAGAACCGGTAATCAATCCGTTCGGAGAATATGACCGGGTGGTGATGAACCCCGGGCATAACAACGAAAACAAGCTGGAACCTGCCGCAAAACCCAATCCGGATGTTTTATTCATTTCCGTGAAAACTCCTGATGGAAAGCCTGTTGCACTGTTTGCCAACTATTCGCTTCACTATGTCGGAGGCGTTCCGGCAAACCACATTTCGGCAGATTATTACGCTGTTTTTGCCGGTTGCATGCAGCAGAAATTGGCTGCCGACCGGCAATTGCCGCCTTTTGTGGCCATGATGTCCAACGGCGCTTCCGGTGATGTGAATAACATAAATTTTGGAGGAGCTCCCGAAAAAAATCCGGTCTATGTCAAAATGAAACGCGTGGCAGAGGATGTTGCCAACGAAGTTTTACGGGTTGAAAAAACCATTTCATATCACGATTGGGTGCCCTTGTCGGCAGCCCGCAAAAAACTTACCCTTGCTGTGCGCAAGCCCGACCGCGAAATGGCTGAGCGCGCCAGAAAATCACTGGCTAAACCCGACACAGAAAAGCTCATCCATGTCCGCGAAAAAACCTATGCCGAAAGAATTCTGAACCTGCTTGACTGGCCCGACCACCTTGACATTTTTTTGCAGACATTCCGTATCGGGGATTTGGGTGTTGCGGCCATCCCTTTTGAAACTTTTGCCGAGACCGGCTTAGAAATAAAAGAGAGAAGCCCCTTCAAAACAACTTTCACCATCGGACTGGCCAACGGCTATAACGGTTATCTTCCCACACCGGCGCAGCATGAGCTGGGCGGTTATGAAACCTGGATGGGAACGAATAAAGTGGAAAAAACAGCTTCCGAAAAGATTGTTGCAACGTTGCTGGAGCTTTTCTCAAAAATGCAGTAATACCATTCGGTCGAATAAAGATATTTTAAAATTAAAACAATGACCAGTCGCAGAACATTTATCAGACAGGCAGCCGCCGCCGGACTTATCGGAAGCGTTGCCCCGGGTTCCTTTCTGAAAGAGAAACAATCCGGTGTTTTTGCCAACCGGAAATTCAAGGAAGAAGAAAACAATCTAAAGATTGGCTGGGCAGTTGCCGACATCACACCTGAAAGGCGTGTGGCGCTGATCGGGCAGTTGCACAAGCGCATTTCCGAAGCGGTGCAGGACCCTTTGACAGCAACCGTTCTTGCTTTGGAGACCACCGGCAGTGCCGGAGAAAAAGAGCAGGCCATCATGGTCTCCTGCGACGTTACGTTCATTCGTGGACAAACGCAGAAAAAACTTCAAAAGGCAGTTGCCGCCCGGTTGAATGATTTTGATTCTGCAAAATTATTTCTCAATGCCACGCACACGCACACTGCTCCTGGTTTTGTTGACGGAGAGTTTTACGGATTATACGATACTTCTGATGACCCGACCATTATGAAACCGTCAGAGTTTGAAAAATTTTTCATTGAAAAAGTTGCTGACGCAGTGGTTTTGGCCTGGGAAAACAGAAAGCCGGGCGGCTTTTCCTGGGGGCTTGGGAATGCGGTGCTGGGGCATAACCGCCGGACGGTGAAATTTGACGGCAGCGCCAGAATGTATGGCGTTAACGATCCCGATTTTATGCATTATGAAGGGATTGACGATGACCGGGTTCAGCTGTTGTTTTTCTGGGACAGGAATGGCGCCCTGACCGGAATGGTCATCAATACCGTGGCTACGGCTCAGGTTACAGACGGAACAAATTTCATTTCTGCCGATTTTTACCATGAGACCCGGCAGGCAATCCGGGAGAAATACGGCAAAGATATTTTTGTGTTCATTCAAATCGGAGCGGCCGGCGATATCACTCCGGTAACCCATGAATATACCTATCGGCGGGCAGAAGCGGCGATGCTGCAAAGAAAGGGAATCTCGGCACGGCAGGAGCTGGCAAACCGGATTCTCCGGGCAGTTGACGACGTTTTCCCTTTTGTGCAGGATGATATTTCAGGAAATATCATTTTTAAACATACTGTTGCAAAGGTGAATTTGCCTGTGGTTGAACCTCCCGTACCGCCTTTCTATTTTACGGACAGCGTAAATCCCGCCGAATTTCATGTGCTCCGCCTGGGAGATGTTGCCATAGCCACCAATCCGTTTGAGCTGTTCATTGACTACGGCATCCGGATTAAAGCCCAGAGCAAAGCGGTCTTGACCTTCCTTGTTCAGTTGTCGTGCCACCACAGCGGCTACCTCCCCACAGAAAGCGCTGCGCGGGGCGGTGGCTACAGTGCAGATAAGTACCTCGTGGGCTCCGAAGGCGGCAATAAACTCGTTGAAGAAACCGTAAAACAGATTAACCGGCTATGGGACTGAAATCAGACAGGAAACACCTAACGCCTTTAAGACTTTGTGTTTTAATTGCATGATTTGACTTAAATTTAAAACAAATATTCATCGAAATGACAAATCGCAGAAATTTTATTAAACAAGTGGCTGCTGCCGGAGTGGCAAGCGCCATGCCGTCCTATCTTTTTGCACAGCAAAAACCGGCACAGGACATGATCTGGGCAAATCTGCTGCACCTGAGTTACAACATGTGGGAAGACACCGTTCCCCTGAAATACCGGGATGAGAACTATGTCTGTACAACCTGCCAGGAAGCGCGGGAATGGGCGCATCCCTACCGGCCGTTTCTCACCTTTGACGACCCCACCTGGGATGTTCTGCTGAAAGAAATGGCGGCTGCCGGCATGAACATGGTAATCATTGACCTTGGCGACGCCGTGAAATACGAAAGCCACCCCGAAATTGCCGTCAGAAATGCGTGGAGCACAGAAAAATTAAGGGCAGAACTGGCCAAAATCAGAAAACTGGGAATGGAACCCATTCCTAAATTGAATTTTGCCACCACACACGACATCTGGATGGGCGAATATTCCCGGATGGTTTCCACCAAAAAATATTACGAAGTGTGCCGCAACCTGATCAGCGAAGTGATTGACCTGTTTGACCAGCCACGATTTTTCCATCTGGGGATGGACGAGGAGACTCCCGGCTATCAGGGAAGGTTTGATTACATGGTGGTCCGCCAGAATGATCTGTGGTGGGGCGACCTCTATTTCTATATCGGCGAAGTGGAAAAGAAAGGCGTCCGTGCCTGGATCTGGTCGGATTACGCCTGGCACCATCCCGAACTGTTTTTCAAAAAAATGCCCAAATCGGTGCTTCAGAGCAACTGGTATTACAGTACCAATTTCGACTTGGATAAAATGGAAGGCAATGCAAAAACCTACCTGAAGCTCTATAACGACCTGGAAGAATACGGCTATGACCAGGTGCCTACAGGCAGTAACCATTCCTATGAAACCAATATGGAATCCACGGTGGATTACTGCAAAAAAGTCATTGACCCGTCCAGACTGCTTGGATTTATGACCGCGCCTTGGCGCCCCACGCTCGCCCCCTGCCTTGACCGGCACAAGGAAGCGATTGCACAGATCGGCAGAGCGATAAAAAAATACTGAATGACCAGAACAATATTTTACTTTTCAGAAATCATTTAAAACAAAAAATTACATAAAATGAAAAATTTGTCCAGAAGAAAATTCATTAAAAACAGCGCCATAGTGACATCCGGCGTTGGCGTTTTGCCGCAATCGCTGACGATTCTCAAAAAGGGCAGGGCAATCGGAGCCAATGACCGGATTCGTATCGGCATAATCGGCTGTGGTTCACGCGGAAATAAAGTGTATATGGATGGAATCTACAAGCATACCGATGCGATGAACGTTGAGATTGTTGCATTTGCCGATCCGTGGCGTGTTTCCCGCGAGGAAGCCAATGCAAAAGCCAAAAAGTGGTATGGCCGTGATGCACGACAGGTTGTTTCCTACAGGGATTTGTTGCAGTTGGACAACATTGATGCAGTGATGATTGCGTCGCCTGACCATGTGCACACAACGCATCTGGAAGCAGCTGCCAAAGCCGGAAAACATATTTATGTGGAAAAACCGCTTGCCATGGATCTGGATAAACTGAATAGCGCTGTGGATGCCGTCAACAAAGCGGGCGTAGTGGTGCAGGTGGGAACGCAGTTGCGGAGCCTGCCCGGAGTCATGGGCGCCCGTGAGCTTTACCGGCAGGGGAAGCTGGGTAAGCTTTCGCGGGTGGAAGAGTGCCGCAACAGTCCGAAACCTTACTGGTACGGCTATTTGAGGGATGTCAGGGAAGAAGATGTGGATTGGAAAGAATTTCTGGCCGATCGCGCTTACAGGCCTTTCAGACCGGATGTTTATTCCGCATGGTATGGCTATTACGATTTTTCTCATGGCCCGATTCCGAATCTTGGCGCACACTTCATTGATATGATGCATTTCATCACCGGCGCCGAATTTCCTGAATCCTGTGTCTGTCTGGGGAATACCTTCACCTGGAAAGATGAACATGAATTTACCGCGCCGGACTGTATCCAGGCAACATGGATTTATCCGGAAGGATTTATGGTGAGCAGTTCCAACAATCTGGGCAACGGCTCGGGGAGTGTCCGCAATTTTTATGGCGACAAAGGGGTTCTGAAAATCGGCAACTGGAACAAACCCACCTATACCGATGAAGGCTCGCCCCGCAAGGATGGCAGCATCAACGGCGAACATGAGGTAACTCCGGTGGAAGCGCCTGATCATTTCCTGAACTGGCTGCAATCCATTCGCAATAACACCAAAACCATTGCCCCGATTGAAGCCGGCTATCAACATGCCGTGGCA
>CAZVAD010000117.1:0-8408 GCA_964624645.1 uncultured Mariniphaga sp. | reverse complement strand
AGATTTTTGCCCTGCCGGGCAAGGCACAAATTACAAATTTGCGCCAGCGGGAGAATTTTGCAAAACAAAAGGGCTGCCTGAAAAACCGGGCAACCCTTCTCTTTTTACAAAACGCTGTTTAATTGTATAAAAGATGCCTGTAGTTTTCATTCAGTAAATCGGGCAGATAGCTTGCAATCAGCCCCAGCGCTGTTTCATCATCAACCTGCCCCGGTGTGATAACATGCTGTTTTTCAACTTCATCAGAATTCAAAACGGCATCATTAAGCTGCTGTGGCACCGTGCACCATGACTTTTTAATGGCTCGTGTGCCAAAACCTTTGGGGGATGACGAATAGCAAACTTCAAAATATTCAGTGCGCGCAATATAAACCGCTTCACCGGAGGCAGACCTTTTGACAACCACCACCGGATTCTCACAACCGTTATACGTCAGTTTCCACACTTTTTCGGCGCTTTTGTATGAAGCAATATCTTCTACAGCTTCAATTTTATATTTTGCAAAACCGGAGTGATCCGTATTGGCATGTGCCAAAAAAGATGTGGCATACAGACAAATCATTAAAACAACAATTCCTTTTAAATTTTTCATGGCTCTCATTTTTTTTAAGTGAAACAATGGATTTTCAAAAAACTCTCTTTAACAGATATGACGCAGGATATGCAAAATTGTTACACATTGTTTCATGTTATAGCACATAAAATTATTCTACACATTTGCTTGTTTTTATTGAATTTTCAGTTTTGGCAAATACCCTGTGAACAATTGAAATTTAAACGGTTCATTCGTTTTAAATTTATCCGGAAACCACGTTTAAAAGTTTCAATTAATTTCATTGATTTTTTAACAGTTTCCGGAAATTATTTTCTGTTCAAAGGTAACTTTTGGCAATCTGCAACGCCTGACTCCGGTATCCGCCGCCAAACAGGCAGTAGTGATTGAGCACATGATACAGCTGATAGAGCGGATTTCTCTGTTTCCAGCCGGCAGGAAGGGGGTTCATTTCATTGTAGGCGTCATAAAAACGCCCGGAGAATCCGCCGAACAGGGTCATTATCCCCATCTCCATTTCGCGGTCTGCAAAGCAGGAAGCCGGGTCAATCAGCGCAGGCCCGCGGGGTGTATTCATGTAATTCCCCGACCATAAATCGCCGTGAATCAGCGCCGGCGTGCTTTCATCCGGGAGAAGTCCGGGAATCCGGTCCAGCAGCCGTTCATAAATCCTTAATTCTTCTTTGGAAATCTGCCGCTCCTTTTGAATCAGCCCAAGCAAAAACCGTAGCCGGTTTTCCCGGTAAAACTCAGTCCAGCTGCTTTTCCATGAATTATCCTGAAGCGTGGCTCCGCAGTAGTTGTCGTGATAAAAACCAAATTTTTCTGCGGAGTATTTATGAATGAATGCCAGTCCGCGTCCCAGTTCTGCATCCTGATCCCCGCGTCCATAGCCCTGTTCAAGGTGCTCAAGCACCAAAAATCCGGGCGTTTCATCAATCGCTTTGACAGCAAACACGGCAGGGACAATCAGATGGTCTCCCGCTGCTTTTCTCAGCTCCTCCAGGCTTTCCGCTTCGCGCAAAAACAGGTCTGCTTTGCTGTTGCTGTTCCATTTCAGAAAAAAATCACCAACGTTTGTTTCAATTTTTGAAGCCCGGTTGATACACCCTCCTCCCAGCAAGCGGGAGGACAACACTTTCACGCTTTTCCCCGTCTTTTCAGACAAACAAAGCCCGACTTCTTCCGCCAATTGGCTGTTCTTTTCAAAAATACTCATGTTTTTTTACCGGATTAAAATACAACAGTGCTGTTTTGGGCAAAATCCTGCGAATCATTGATTATTCGGACAAATCCTCAGCTTTAAAATGCGCTTGTGCCCAAATATTAAAAATTCAGAGTAATAATATACATTATTCACCGTAATAGAAAGCAGATATGTATATTTACAATCATTAATTACATAAGGCAACACATTGATTTCATTCGGAACAAAATATTGGTTTCTTTTTCTTCTGATTATCGGACTGGCAGCCATCGGCGTTGTGCTGTTGCTCTATTTCAAAAATGACGACAACCGGGAACTCACCGTGAATCAGCGGCGTATTCTGATGGCGCTCCGGTTTCTCTCTTTCGGACTTATCGCTTTCATGCTTTTATCCCCTTTTTTACGAAGCCTGAAAAAAATGGTACAAAACCCTGTGGTCATCACCGCCTGGGACAATTCAGGCTCTGTGGTTGCTCCGGGGGATTCTGCCCTGCTGGCCGAAGAGACAATCGGAATAAGAAACCGGATTGTACAGGGATTGGGGAACCGCTATTCGCTGGTGAACTACACCTTCGGGCAGGAGGTAAAACTTGCCGGAGACCTTGATTTCACCGAAAAACAATCGGACTACAGCGACCTGATTGCAACCATCAGCAACAACCACTACAATGAAAATGTGGGGGCAGTTGTCATTGCCGGCGACGGGATTTACAATCAGGGAAAAAACCCGTTGAATATGCCGGGGAACCTGACTTTTCCGGTATATGCCATCGGGCTTGGAGACACCACCGAAGTTACCGATGCGCTGATCCGGGGCATAAGGGTGAACCGGACATCTTTTTCGGGAAACCGCTTCCCCGTTGAAATTGATGCCCGGTTCTCAAAGCTGAAAGGGCATCCGCTGAAACTGACTGTTTACGAAAGGGAAAAAGAGATTGCCCAAACGGTGATTACCCCGCCCGATGACGATTTTTTCAACACCTATGAGTTCATCCTGGAAGCCGGGGAGCCCGGACTGAAACAGTTTACGGCAACCATCGAAAAAGCCGAAGAGGAACAGAACGTCAGAAACAACACGGTAAATTTTGTGGTGGATGTGCTTGAAAGCAAACAGAAAGTCCTGGTTCTTTCCGACGGTCCGCACCCCGACATCGGAGCCATAAAGAATACGCTGGAGCAACAGAAATCCTATGAAGTTTCCGTTTTCACGGAAGAGCCTTACCCTTCCAACTTTCAGGACTTCAATCTGGTGATATTAAACCAGTTGCCCACATCAGGAAAATCAGTTGCCGCCATTGCCGGCGGAAGCGCCGTTCACCGCACGCCTGTTCTTTTCATTGTGGGAAACAAAACTTTCCTGCCGCAGCTAAACACCCTTTCCGCCGGGGCTCAGATCAATCCGCTGGCAGGTTCCGGCGAAGCGGCACAGGCGGCAGTCAATCCGGCTTATGCCACATTCACTTTGAGTGAAAGTTTAAGGGAGATTTTGCCGAAATTTCCCCCGCTGCTGGCGCCTTTTGCAAACTACCGGCTGGAACCTGAGTTCAATGTGCTCCTTTTTCAAAAAGTGAAAAACATCGATACCGGAAAACCGCTGATAGCCACAGGAATTTTGAACGGCAAAAAAACCGGGTTCATTTTCGGGGAGGGAATCTGGCGGTGGCGGCTGAACAATTTTCTGCAAAACCAGAGCCACAGCCAGTTTAACGAACTGATTGACCAGCTTGTTCAATACCTTGCGCTGCGCCGGAATGAGGATAATTTTATGATTGACCACGAACCGGAATATGCAGAAACCGAAAATGTGATCATGCGCGCCGAAGTCTATAACGATGCTTTTGAACGCATCACGAATGAAGAGGTGAATATTGTCATCAGGAACGAAAACGGCGATGAATTTCCGTTCACTTTTGATGTGCGGGGAGAGAGCTATTACCTGAATACCGGAAACCTGCCGGCGGGCAACTACACTTTTGATGCGGAAGTGAACATCGGCGAGGAAACCCATACGGAACACGGAAGTTTTGCAATTTCGGCAGTAAACCTTGAAAGCATTGTCACCCGTGCAAACCACCGGATGCTCTATCAGTTGGCGTCGCAAACAGGCGGTGCATTCTACACGCCCGACCAGGCTGATGAAATTATTCAGCAGATTAAAAACAGCGATTCGCTGAAACCTGTCAGCTATTTTCAGGATATGGTGAGCGAATTGTTAAACATGCGAAAGGTATTTCTTGTTATAATTATATTGTTAAGTGTGGAATGGTTTTTGAGAAGATACTGGGGTATTTATTAAGGAGAAAGCATAAAATGAGCACAAAAAACAACATCATAAGAATCACCCGGTTGCTGACCCTTTTTCTGACAGGCATGATGGTAATTTCCTGTTTTCCTACCAGAAATCTTATCATCGACATTCCCAATCCGTCAAAAAAGGAGCTGCCCCAGTCTGTTCAGAGTCTGACCATTGTTTCCCAGATTGTGGATGACCGCTTCACCGATATTGAATCCGACTCTTTGCAGAAAATATTTTACAACAGCAGATTTAATTTAGATACGGTTATCTACGATATTCAAATGGCTGACACCACTTTGAAAGCTTTGGGGGAACTGCTTTTTGAATCGGGGCGCTACGATTATGTCATTCCTGAGGCAAGGTTTCTGGATTCGCCAAAAACATCCTTTGTGGCGAACCCGATGCCCTGGCAAAAGGTTTCGGAGCTTTGCAGAATCTTCAACACAGATGCGGTGCTTTCTCTCGACTTTCTGAAAGCCCGGGTGAAGACCAAATTCGGGAATGAAACTTTTTTTGATCCTTTTCAGGGAGGATTCAACTCGGCTGCAACAGCCAGTATTCAAATCAGTTACGAAGCGCTTTTCCGGGTTTACGACCCTGCGCAAAGAACAATTTTGCTTACGGAATTAATCAGGGATACGCTCTACTGGGACGATGCAAATATTTCAGCACGCAACCTTTTCTCCCATTTCACGCCGGTGAAACAGGCTTTGGCCGAAGCGGGAATTGTGATTGCCCTGGATCTTTCGGATAACATCGGCGTACGCTGGGAGCCCGAAAGACGGAAGTATTTTGTAACCGGCAGCTCAGGTTTCAAAAAGGCAAACCGCATGGCCGAGCGGGGAGACTGGTACAGCGCCGTGGTAAAATGGACGGAGATTGCCGAAAAAACAAAATCCAAAACCCTGAAAAGCAAGGTGCAGCTGAATATTGCCTTGGGATATGAAATTCTGGGAGACATTGACAGCGCCATTGACTGGGGATTGAAATCGTACGAAACGATGTTTCGTCCGCTGACTTACGAATACCTGGAAATATTGAAAAGAAGAAAAAACGAATGAAACAACAGATGATGAACCAGCGTATATTTTCAGTTTTCCTCCTTTTATTGATTGTAACCGGCTGCACGGTTTACAATCAGTATCCCATAGATATTTACAGGCCGGGCGAAGTGAATTTCCCGCCTTCTGTTGAAAGAGCGGTGATTCTCTCCAGAAATTTCAAATACGCAGCCGACACGCTCCAGCATTTCTATCAGGATAACTTCAATCTGGTAAAAGCGAAAAATGATCCGCCACAACTGGACAGCCTGCTGGTTTCAATCTGCTTGAACGAACTGGCAGCCAACCTGAACGACAACAACGTGTTTGCCGATTTGCATGTTTTCCCTTATCCCACCATCGGGAGACATTCCGGAGAACATCTGAGCGAATTTTCCAGAGAGCTGATCGAACAGGTTGCATCGGCAACCGGCGCCGACCTGCTGATTTCGTTAGACACCTATTCCGGTTTTTTCTCTTCCTATCCCGAGACTTATGATTCCCCGGAGACCAGCGAAGTCGTCACAGTGGCTGTGTGGAGCCTTTACAATCCGCTGAAAAAGTCGCTGATTGAGCGCAAAACAATGATTGACACCATAACATGGAGTGGTTATGATGAGGAAGGAAACTACCGGAAAGGGCTTCCTTCGCGGCTGAAAGCGCTGGAGCAGGCTTCAGTGCTTGCCGGTGAAAATTATGCCAAGCGGTTTTATGCGGGCTGGCAAACGGTCAACCGGTTATATTCAGTGCCTCCCCTGCCCGACTTTTCAGAAGCGGCGCGTTATTTTGAAGAGGGAAAATGGGATAAATCCATCGCACTCTGGCAAAAATATGCCAACGACCGCAACGGAAAAACGGCGCTTCATGCGCGCTACAATCTGGCGCTGGCTTTTGAAATGAAGGACGACCTGGAAACGGCGCAGAAATGGCTTGGCACAGCCCTTGACCTTGCCACAAAATACAGGAACAAAGAGGATCTGAAAATGATTCTGAATTACAGGGAAATCCTGAACAACCGGCAAAAGGAAATTCTGAAACTCAATATGCTGCATGAGAGTTTTTCGGATTAGATGCTGAAGTGATTTTCTCAAAAGTTCAGCCACAACAGGCGCATCAGAACACATCAGAAAAAAACTATTCCCTCATCCCCCCGACTTTTTCACCTGATACCCTTCCGTTTTCAGCAGTTCAACTATGCGCTCACGAAAATCGCCCTGAATGAGAATCTCCCCCTCTTTCACAGAGCCGCCCACGCCACATTTTGATTTCAGCGTTTTCCCCAGTTCCTTCAGATCGTCTTCCGTTCCGGTAAAACCGGAAATCAGCGTAACGCTTTTCCCTTTGCGATTTCGCCGGTCAAGGCTCACTATCAGCTTTTGTTGCCGGGGCGGAAGGGTTTGCAGCTCATTTTCCCCGTCTGTTTCAAAATCAAAATCAGGATTGGTGGAATAGACCACTCCGAGCCGCTCTTTCCAGTCATTTGCCATTTTAAGCTTTTCAAAAATGATTAATTTTTACCATTTCACCGCGTCATTTGTCAAAACGGCATAGCCGGGGCGGGGATAGGATTCCGAAAAAACTTCAAGTTTTTTGTAGGGTTCCACAACAATTCCTTTTTCCGTCATTTCTCCGTTTTGCTCCGTTAGGACGCTGAGGCTCAGCTTCAGGTATTTTGCCAGAAAAGGATATACCGCCTTGCGCTTGGAGAATTCATAGCCATGTCCTTCATCGGGGAAATGAACGTTTTCAACTTTCCCTTCCACTCCCATCAGTCGATAGATGTATTGAATATGCGGAAATTCAACATCCGGGTTGTTTCTGGTCCAGTCGTCGCCGTCGGAAACCAGTATCATCGGGCGTGGTGCAGCCAGGGCGGCAATCTCCACATTGTTGGTCTGGTGATTTTTACTTTTATGAATGGGCAAACCACTCTCGCAAACGCACCCGCCAAAAAAATGGGCGGAAACCTGAACTACAGGCGCTGCAACTTTGATGCGGTCATCAATCGCGGTGAGCAAAAAAGCCTGTGTTGCCCCGCCCGAAGCGCCGGTGATGGCAATCCGCTCCGAATCAATATTTTCCAGCGACAACAAAAAATCCAGCGCACGGACACTGTTCCATAACTGCTGCCTGAGCGCCAGCGGATGCCGGTGCTTCCAGCCCCAGCCGACCATCTCACCATAGCCCACCATATCGTAGGCAAAAACCGCAGCGCCCATTTTGGCCAATGCCGCACAACGGATTTGTGCATCATCACGAAAACGGCCATAATCGTCAGACTCTGACCAATGCCCGTGCGCACTGAGAATCCCTGCCATTTTTCCATTGGTTTTCTCCGGCAGATACAAACTTCCGGTAACAAAAACTCCGGGTAAACTTTCGATTGCCACATTCTGAACGGAATAGCCATCGTATATCCGCTTTTCGGCGTAATAGGGTTTCAACGGTGTTTTTTCAGGAAACGGAACCAGTCCGGCGCCCTTCAGAATCCCTTCACGAATGATTTCTGCACGCTGCTGCCACTCCTCTTTTGTCCGGTAAGCCTGCTTTAAATCATTGATCACTTCCCGCGCTTCCTCTTCGGTGTAATAGTGCCCGACACAAAGACCCGGGTCTTGCTGCTCCTGTGAAACAGCATTTTTAGTCCCTGCAAACAGAAAAAAACAAACTAAAAAGTATAAATAAGTTCTCATTGCTATCCGTTTTTGATTACCGGATAAAGATAATAAAACCCATTTCAATTTTAATGAAACCGTAAAATGTTGCCGGAATTTTGAAATGGCCTGGATAATATCCAGCCGGTACTCTTCTGACTGCCCGTTTCTAATCAACAAAAAAATAAACTACTTTTGCTTTGGCCGATTAATTTGCTTTCGGAAAGAATTTGTAAATTTGATAACAAAGATTATAGATTATGGATACACATATTTTAAACGATAAGCTGGAATTAATTCAATGGCTGTCTTCCATTGAGGATAAGGCAATTATCAAAAAACTGATGGAATTCAGAAAAAGAGAGACCAAAGATTGGTGGGATGAAATTTCCAATGAAGAAAAAGTATCTATTGAAAAAGGGATTAAACAAGCAGACAGCGGGGATTTAAAATCGGAAATATGACTGACAGCCGCGCTTAATAACTTGCCAAACTGGTTTTCTTCGGGAGCCCTTACAACTAAAATCTAATGCTTTGCAAAAGGTTAAATGAATACCCGCATATGTTTCTGATTTTACAAGCATGTCGTTGACATACAGTAGTTTAAAAGATTTCTCCCTGCGGTCGAAATGACTTTTACCCCTCATATAAATAAAGT
>CAZVAD010000116.1:0-8543 GCA_964624645.1 uncultured Mariniphaga sp. | reverse complement strand
CGGGTGATGATGGTTTTCACTTCATGCGGCGTCAGATTCTGCGCTTCATCAATGATGAAAAATGAGTTGGAAAGGCTTCTTCCGCGAATGTATGCCAGCGGCGTAATGATTAACTTTTCCGTTTTTTGCAGCTCTTCAATCTTCATGTATTCCTGACTCCGGGGTTTGAGTGCGTGTTTGATTACCGAAAGGTTATCAAAAAGCGGTTGCATATAGGGACTGATTTTATCCGAGGCATCGCCCGGCAGGAATCCCAGGTCGCGGTTACTCAGGGCAACAATCGGACGGGCAAGCAGAATCTGGTCAAAAGACTGGTGCATCTCAATGGCTGCCGCAAGGGCGAGCAAGGTTTTTCCAGTTCCGGCCTTACCTGTGAGGGCAATCAGCTGGATATCCGGATCCATCAGCACATCAAAGCTGAAGGTCTGTTCCGCATTCCGGGGTTTTATGCCGTAAGCTGACTTTTTGTCCACCTTCACAATCAGATTCTCCTTGGAATCGTAACGCGCCAGCACACTGGAACTAACCCCTTTAAGGATGAAACATTCGTTGGCTTCGGGTGTAAAATTCAGATTTAACGCTTCCGGCTCCAGCGCGCCCCGTTCATAAAGGCGACCAATCAGGTTATCATCAAAATTATTCAGTGTCCGCAGGGTCTTGTCTAAAATATTTTCATCGGTAACCTGGTCGGTTTTGTAATCTTCCGCCGGAATGCCAAGCGATTTGGCTTTCATTCTCAGGTTGATATCCTTGCTGACAAAGATGGTCTTACGCCGGGGATAGGTCTTGAAAGTGTATTCGGCAATTGCCAGAATCCGGTGATCAGGAATGTCTTCACGGAAGGAAGCTCTCATCTCATCTGAAAACGGTTTCCCGGTTTCAATGCGTAATTTCCCCATCCCTTTTCCCAGGGATTTGCCGCCATTGAAAAGTTCATCGCCGACAATTTCGTCCAACACACGCACAAACTCGCGCGCCTGATAATTGAGCAGGTTATTGCCTCTCTTAAACTTATCAAGTTCTTCCAGAACGGTGATTGGCAGAATGATGTCATTGTCCTGAAACTGGTAAATGCACGTGTGGTCATGTAAAATGACATTCGTGTCAAGAATGAAAATTTTACTTTTGCTCGTTTTGCTTAACATGTTATTAAAATTGAATGGCCGAAAAGTAGATAATTTATCGCAGAATAAGCATAGTTCAAACGTTTTTTAATAAACTTGCACTTGTTAATAAATAGATTTTTACAGCTTGAATTATTCTGATACGCTTGATTTTTTGTTCAATAAACTGCCCGTTTTTCAGCGGATCGGGCCTCCTGCCTATAAGGACAATCTGGACAATACCGTTTTGCTTGATAACTTATATGGCAATCCGCACCGGAATTTCAAAACGATTCATATTGCCGGCACCAACGGGAAAGGCTCTGTCTCTCACATGCTTGCCGCAATCCTGCAGGCAGCAGGATACCGTACCGGGCTTTACACTTCTCCGCATTTGCTGGATTTCAGGGAGCGCATCCGCGTGAACGGTGAAATGATTTCCGAAGAAGAGGTTTCAGCATGGGTTGAAGATTTCATTATTAACAATGAATTGTGGACTATCGAGCCTTCGTTTTTTGAACTGACTGTTGCAATGGCTTTCGATTACTTTGCCAAAGAGGCTGTGGATGTGGCGGTTATTGAAACGGGACTGGGCGGGCGGCTGGATTCCACAAATATCATTCAGCCCGAATTGAGCATCATCACAAATATTGGCCTGGATCACACAGATTTATTGGGAGATACGCCCGAACTGATTGCCGCTGAAAAAGCGGGAATCATCAAGGATGGCATTCCGGTAGTGATAGGCTCTGCTTCACCTGAGACAAAGCATGTTTTTGAAGAGATGGCTGCGATAAAACTTGCTCCGCTGTTTTTTGCCAATCAGGAATATTCGGTGGCATACGGAACTACAGACCTGAATGCAAACCAGTTGTTGCGGGTGGACAAAAACGGGAAAAGAATTTTTGAAGAGCTGAAACTGGATTTAAAAGGAATGTACCAATGGCTTAACATTCCGACCGTATTGAAATCGGTGGAGCTGCTCCGGGCAATGCAATGGCAGATTTCTGACGACCATCTTTTTCATGCTTTGGCAAATGTCAGAAAAATGACCGGGCTGATGGGACGCTGGCAGATTTTGGGCTATAACCCGCTACAGGTTTGTGACACAGCGCACAATGCTGAGGGAATGAAAGAGGCGGTTGCACAAATCAGGCAAACGGCACACGAAAAACTCCACATTGTCTTGGGGTTAGTGAAAGATAAAAACCATGAAAAACTATTGCAGTTATTGCCTGCGGATGCAGAATACTACTTTACAAAGGCAGATATTCCGCGGGCGCTTGATGAAGATGAGCTTGCCGCTCTGGCTGAAAAATTCGGTCTGAAAGGCACGGTATATTCTTCTGTCTCAAAAGCTTTTGATGCAGCCCGTGAAAATGCCAAAGAAAATGATATGATTTTTGTTGGCGGGAGTATATTTGTTGTTGCAGAAATTTTGTGATTTTTTTTTTGCAGAACTCAAAATAGGTTTTATATTTGCAGCGCTTTTTTCCAAAGATTGATGCGTTCTAAAAGTAAATAATGGGAGCATAGCTCAGCTGGTTCAGAGCACCTGCCTTACAAGCAGGGGGTCACTGGTTCGAATCCAGTTGTTCCCACCCAAAGAAGAAAGGTCGTAGCAATTTTTGTTACGACCTCTTTTTGATATTCCGGGTCTGATGAAATCCAATGAAAAGTTCGTAAGTTTTATTTGCGAAAACATTTTCTTTCAAATCCAAGTTGTAATGATTTAAATCTGTACCCATGTTTTTTTTAAAGAAAATTCAATGAAAAGTATTTTTATATTCATCCTTGTTATTTGTAATTCACTTTTTGCATTTTCAGAAGAAATCATACCCGATAAGAAAGAGAATCCGCAGGATACGCTCAAAGCCTATTATCTGGACGAAGTGGTTGTCAGCTCATCGGTCAAGGAGACAAACAGGCTAAAAAGCCTGCCGACCGCCGTTTCTGTGATTTCACCCAGTCAGTTAAACAACCAGAGAATTGAATCGCTGCCCGGGCTGAGCGGTTTGATCCCAAACTTTTTTATTCCGACATACGGTTCAAAAGTTTCCACTCCGGTCTATATCCGTGGAATCGGCGCACGCCTCGGGTCGCAAACCGTGAGCATGTATGTGGATAATGTACCGAGTTTCAACCCGTCGGCTTTTGATTTTGAGTTTCAGGACATTCAGCGCGTGGAAGTTTTACGCGGCGCACAGGGCACGCTCTACGGACGTAATGCCATTGGCGGAATTGTGAATGTCTATACGCTTTCGCCGTTGACCTACCAGGGAATGAATGCCATGGTGAGCACGGGAAATCATGGCCAGTTTGCCGCAAAAGGCGCAGTGTATAATAAGTATGGCGAAAAGTTCGGAGTTTCTGCTACCGGATACTACAAAAAGGATGACGGCTATTTTATCAATAACTATACGGGCAAAAATGCCGACGATTCAGAAAATGCCGGAACCCGCCTGAAATTTGAGTGGGACATTACCCCCGCAATAGCGGCAAAACTTTTCACACATTACGATTATGTGTCTCAGGGCGCTTTCCCGTATATGCACGAAGATTCAGCAGCTGTAAATTTCAACGAACCGTCTTACTATAAGCGGCACCTGTTAACAAACGGATTGTCACTCAGGTATATGGGGAAAGGATTCAGCGTGAATTCCACCACCGGGCACCAGTTTCTGAAGGACGACATGAGAATGGATCAGGACTATTCGCCGCTTTCGGTTTTTTCCATCCGGCAGCAGCAAAAGGAATATTCAATCAGTCAGGAAATTACCATAAAGTCTGAAAATCAGCATAATTACCAATGGGTGGTTGGCGCTTTCGGTTTCAGCAACCATCGCACCATCGACACGCCGGTGGCCATAAAGGAAGATGGAATGGCAGCCATGCAATCCATACTGGATGCATTGGCTAATAATCCGAATATCCCGGTAGTTATTCAATACCTGAACAATCGGATTGATTTGCCCGGGATTTATAAAAAGCCATCAAAGGGAGCGGCATTGTTTCATCAATCCACGGTGAATCATCTCTTTGGCATACATGGCTTGTCGGCAACCGGTGGAATTCGCTTCGATTATGAGCATACGGGAATTGACTTTTTCACAGAGAGCCAGGGCGCTGATGTCAATATCAGTTTTAAACAGCTTCCCATGCCGGATATGCAAGTAAACGGAGACACCGTTATGCAGGATAATTACAGCAAAACATACTGGGAAATACTGCCTAAGGTTGCGTTGAAATATCAGCCGGTGCCAACAGCTTTTGCCTATCTGTCCGCTTCAAGAGGATACAAAACCGGTGGTTACAACGAGCAGGCTTTTTCGGAATTACTGAAGAATTCGCTGATGGAATCCCTGATGAGAAATGCCATGCCGGCCCGTCCCGGTGCAGGCAGTCCTTCTTCCGAAACTGCAGATTCCGGCCTTGAAGAACTGTTGTCTTACGACCCGGAACTGAGTTGGACCTTTGAGCTTGGCGGAAGATGTGAAATGTTTGACAGGAGGCTTTCCGCCACGTTTGCGCTGTTCCACACGAATGTGGACAGCATTCAGATTGTGAAACTGCTTGATTCGGGAGGTGGCGCCGGAGGGCGTGTTGTTACCAACGCCGGGCAATCGGTCAGCAAAGGCGTGGAAATCGGGCTCAGGTATAACCCGACCCGCAATTTCACCTTGTATGCAGAATACGGATTTGCCGATGCCAGATTCAAAAAATACCATGCCGGAACGGAAGATTATTCAGGCAATTATATCCCTTTTGCCCCGCAGCATACTCTGAGTTCCGGAACAAGCTATGTGTTGAATTTCAACAGTAGCACTCTTTTGAATCGTTTGATCATAAACATACAGCACACCGAAGCCGGAAAAATTTACTGGAAGGAAGACAACTCGGTTTTTCAACCGTTCTACGGCCTGACAAATGCCGGCATCACTGCCGAAAAGAATGCTTTTGCGCTCGAAATCTGGGGGAAGAATGTTTTCAATACCAAATACAACTCCTTTTACTTTGAAGCGACAGACATGATAACAGGCAACACCAACCCGTTTGTACAGCGCGGATATCCTGTCCGGTTCGGAATGTCTCTGAAATATACGCTCAGCCACTAAAAAATATTCGCATCCGTTCAAGACGCATTGCGGAGAATGCTCAATATTTTAAATTCCGTTACCTTTGCAGGGTTTTAAAATTGAAAATTATGAAGGCATACGTATTTCCCGGACAGGGGGCGCAGTATCCCGGAATGGGGAAAGATATTTATGAAAATTCGGATTCCGCGCGGGCATTGTTTGAAAAAAGCAATGAAATACTTGGTTTCAATATTACCGAAGTCATGTTTGAAGGCACCGCGGAAGACCTGAAACAGACGAAAGTCACCCAACCCGCAATTTTTCTTCACTCGGTATTGCTTGCCCGCACGATTCAGGATTTTCAGCCGGATATGGTTGCCGGCCATTCCCTTGGTGAGTTTTCCGCATTGGTGGCTGCCGGTGCGCTCACTTTTGAAGACGGGCTGACCCTGGTTTCAAAACGTGCAATGGCAATGCAGAAAGCCTGTGAACGGGAGCCTTCCACAATGGCGGCCATTGTCGGGCTGGAGGATGAAATTGTTGAAGAAGTATGCCAATCCATTGATGATATTGTTGTTGCGGCAAACTACAACTGTCCGGGGCAGCTTGTGATTTCCGGAACGATTGCCGGAGTTGACAAAGCTTGTGCGTTGCTTACTGAAAAAGGGGCAAAACGTGCACTGAAACTTCCGGTTGGCGGGGCATTTCACTCGCCGCTCATGGAGTCGGCCCGCGAAGAGCTGGCTGCCGCCATTGCATCCGCCCCTTTCTCTGTCCCGGTGTGCCCGGTTTATCAGAATGTGAATGCACAACCCGTTACGTCCCCTGCCGAGATCAGGCAGAACCTGATTGCCCAGCTGACTGCGCCGGTGCGCTGGACGCAAACCGTACGCAACATGATTGCCGGCGGTGCGGCTTCCTTTACTGAAATCGGCCCGGGAAAAGTGTTGCAGGGACTGGTGAAAAAAGTTGACCGGAATATGGAAACTTTTGGAATTGATAAGCTCTGAGAATAAAAGAGCCGATGCGGGATTTACAGAAAATGGTTCTACTGTTATTTTAATGGACAGAGGTTTAATCCTCCAGGAAAAACAGAACTACACTTCTGAAATTTGAAAATTTCAGATAACTTTTTCCACTTATTTTTCTTTCGTGAATCTTACCATTTAGTCTTTCTGCCATAACATTTGAAAAGGTATTGGCTGTTTTTTCATTGGCTTGTAGCTCGGATGCAATGATTTCCAAGTATTTATTTTTCATTCTGACTGTAAAAATCCATTTTCTTTAAAAAATCCGGAAAGTCAGCTTGGAAATTTCACCGAAGAACATTTCGGAATGGTTATCTTTGTTTCATGGCCGGATTTTTAGAACAGGAGATAAAATTTTTGCCCGGCGTGGGGCCAAAGCGTGCTGAATTGCTGAGCAAAGAGCTGAGTGTTAAAACATTCGGCGATTTGATTTATTATTTTCCCTATAAATATATCGACCGCACAAAATTCTACAGGATTTCGGAAATCCATGCACAGATGCCTTACATTCAGGTGAAGGGCAAAATCAGTTCGGTGGAAACCGCAGGCACCGGAGCCAGACAGCGGCTGACTGCCCGCTTCTATGACGGCACGGGCAGCATTGAACTGGTGTGGTTTCAGGGCGTGAAATGGCAGCTGGAAAATCTGGAAATCAACAGGGAATATATTGTTTTCGGGAAGCCTTCCCTGTTTGGCCAACGCATCAGCGTGGTGCATCCGGAGATGGAGACCGAAGAGAAACAAGTTCTTTCGGCAGGACTTTTTCAGGGTTATTACATAACCACCGAAAACATGAAGAAAAAGTACCTGAACTCCAAAGCGATTAACAAGCTCCAACTGGCGCTCATTGAGCGGGCAGCAGGAAAAATTGAAGAAACCCTGCCCGCCCATGTCACCTCCCCGCTCAAAATGGTTTCCCTGGAAACCGCGCTGATTGCCATCCACAAACCCGAAAACACGGTGAGCTTGCGCAATGCCCGGTTCCGGCTGAAGTTTGAGGAACTTTTCATCATCCAGCTCAAAATTCTGGCGCTGAAGCACAACCGGGAGAATAAGTTCAAGGGCTTTCGCTTTGAAAAAGTGGGATACAATTTCAACACATTCTATCACAAGTTTCTGCCTTTTGAACTCACCGGCGCACAAAAAAAAGTATTGAAGGAAATCCGGCGCGACGTGAACCGCAACATCCAGATGAACCGCCTGTTGCAGGGCGATGTGGGCAGTGGAAAAACCTTAGTGGCGCTGATGACCATACTTCTGGCAATGGACAACGGTTACCAGAGCTGCCTGATGGCGCCTACCGAAATATTGGCACAGCAGCATTTTCAGTCCATTTCAAATTTTCTGAACGGAATGGGTGTCGAAGTGGGATTGCTCACCGGCTCCACCCGTGCAGGCGAGCGCAAAATTCTGCACGAAAAACTGCTGTCGGGGGAAATGCAGATTCTCATCGGAACCCATGCCCTGATTGAAGATACGGTCAATTTTCAAAACCTGGGGCTGGTAATCATTGACGAACAACACCGTTTTGGGGTGGCACAACGCGCCAGGCTCTGGCAAAAAAATGAGCTTATTCCGCCCCACGTACTGGTGATGACCGCCACTCCCATTCCGCGAACGCTGGCCATGACCGTTTATGGCGATCTGGATGTTTCGGTCATTGACGAGCTTCCCCCCGGACGAAAACCGATTGAAACCTACCATTTTTATGAAAACAAACGGGCGCAGGTCATCAATTTTCTGCGGCAGCAACTGAAAGCAGGAAGGCAGGTTTATATGGTTTATCCGTTAATCACCGAATCGGAGAAAATGGATTTGAAAAACCTGGAGGACGGATTCCGGCATGTTAAGGAAATTTTTCCCGACATAAAGGCAGGCATGGTGCATGGCCGGATGAAACCCGATGAGAAAGAAAAGGCGATGCAGGAATTCAAAAAGGGCGAAACCCGGATTATGGTGGCAACAACCGTCATTGAAGTAGGCGTGGATGTTGCCAACGCAACGGTGATGGTCATTGAAAGCGCCGAGCGGTTCGGGCTGTCGCAGCTGCATCAGTTGCGGGGCCGCGTGGGGCGCGGCGCAGAGCAATCCTATTGCATTCTGATGTCGTCCTACAAAATCAGCGATGAGAGCCGCAAGCGACTGGGAACCATGGTGCGTACCAATGATGGTTTTGAAATTGCCGAAGTGGATATGAAACTCCGCGGGCCGGGCGACCTTGAGGGAACGCAGCAGAGCGGAATAGGTTTCGACCTGAAAATTGCCAATTTGAGCAAAGACGGCGAGATATTAAATCTGGCGCGCCGCGTGGCTTCGGAAATCCTGGAAAATGATCC
>CAZVAD010000115.1:0-8636 GCA_964624645.1 uncultured Mariniphaga sp. | reverse complement strand
TCAGCGAAGCAGGACCATTCAACGAAATGGTTGTCATGGGTGTTCTGGCGGTTCGCTTGCAGTCACTGAACAAAGCGCTGGATTGGAACGGTGAAAAAATGGAATTCACCAACCTCAATGATGACGAAACCATCCGCACAGTCGTGAAAGACGGTTTTGAAATCAAGGATGGCCATCCCACGTTTGCAAAAACATGGACTGATCCGATTCCTGCAAAAGCGTTTGCCGCAGAACTGATCAATCACACCTACCGGGAGCCATGGAAATTGCCTGATATGCCTGCATAATCAGATTGAAAATTTAAAAAATGGGCGTTCGCAAGCGAGCGCCTATTTTTTTTGACTTTTTTTATGCGCTTCTTTGTTAAAAACCGTTTATTTGTTGTTATTGTTATAAAAACTGTAAACCTGAATGTGTTTTTTCAATTTTGCATGGATTGTATCTCTTTATAAAAAGTAACAGGAGAAAATGAATAAGAATATAAATACAGTCTCCCGGCGTAATTTCATAGGCAGTTCCCTGACTGTTGCTGCCGGTTTCACTATCCTCCCCTCCCGCGTAATTGCCGGATTGGGGCATCAGACGCCATCCAGCAAGCTGAATATTGCAGGAATCGGAATCGGTGGACAGGGATACATCAACCTTCGGAACATGGAAACTGAGAATATTGTTGCTTTGTGCGATGTGGACTGGGACTATTCAGGAAACAGCTTTAAGCGCTGGCCGCTTGCCAGACAATACAAGGATTACAGGATTATGCTCGAAGAGCAAAAAGATATTGATGCAGTAGTCATTGCAACCCCCGACCATTCCCATGCTTTGCCGGCGGTGCTGGCCATGCGTGAAGGGAAGCACGTGTTTCTTCAGCAGCCGCTGGGGCACTCGGTGTATGAGTCGCGCGTTTTGGCCGAAACAGCACAACGGTATGGCGTGGCAACGCAGATGGGAAACCAGGGCAATTCGGGGGATGATATCCGCAGGATTTGCGAGTGGGTCTGGGCTGGCGTAATCGGGGAAGTGATGCATGTGGATGCCTGGACTACCCGTCCGTCGTGGCCGCAGAATATTCAGCGCCCCGAGCGCAGCCGGAGGGTTCCCCGCGATATGGACTGGGAATTATTTGTTGGCCCGGCGCCCTGGAGGGAGTATCATCCGGTTTATCATCCGTGGAACTGGCGCAGTTGGTGGGACTTTGGCTCCGGTGCATTGGGCGATATGGGCACCCATGTCCTCGACCCTGTATTCAAGGCGCTGATGCTGAATTATCCCGACTCGGTTGAGGCGAACTCATCGGAGTTCAATATCGACTCTCCGCCCGATTCCCAGTTCATCCGGTTTGAATTCCCCCGCAGGGATAATCTGCCCAAGGTGGCAATGCCCGAAGTTACGGTAAACTGGTACGATGGAGGCTGGCTGCCTCCGCGCCCTGCCGAACTGGAAGATGGAGAGATGTTGGGCGATGAAAACGGAGGCTGTATTTTTTACGGAACCCGGGGCAAGATTATGTGTGGCGCTTATGCAAAAAACCCTACCCTTCTCCCCGTTGGAGAGATGGAGCATTTTAATGAACCGGTAAAAACAATCCGCAGAATTTTCAATACGGGCGAAGGTGGGCACGAGCAGGATTGGATAAGAGCCTGCAAGGAGCCTAAAACCACACGCCTTGAGTCGTCTTCCAATTTTACGTATGCAGGGCCATTGAGCGAAATTATTTCATTGGGAGCGCTTGCCGTTAAATTGCAAAGCCTTCAGCGAAAGCTGCTCTGGAATGGCGATAATATGCGTTTCACAAATATCGGAATGAATGATATGCTGCGGATTCTCACCAAAAGTCAGTTTGAAGTGGTAAACGGAAACCCGAGAACCAACAGGGAATATACAACTTTGCAGGCATATCAGACAGTTGAGGAGTGGATCCGCTACAATTACAGACAGGGCTGGGAGCAGATATAGCGCCGGATTTTGCCCGGTGGCCGGAGTTTCATCCATCGGGGAAGAAAACCGGGAGCATTATGCAACCCGGTAAAAAAAACAAGAAAGGAAATCTCATTTTAAGACTCCCTCTCCTGTTTTTACATATCAGCCGGAAATATCAGAGAAAGAACTTCAGAATAAAAAGTATTGCCAGCACATACATGACGATGGAGATGTCCTTTGTTTTTCCGGTCAGAAGCTTCAACAAAACATAGGACAACATGCCAAACACAATCCCTTCTGCAATGCTGTAGGTCAGCGGCATGATGATGATTGTGATAAATGCCGGAATGGCATCCGTCGGGTTGTCGAAATTGATTTTCTGAATGGGCGACATCATAAAGAATCCGACCAGCACCAGCGCCGCAGTGGTGGCTGCCGGCGGCACCATCGTAAATACCGGCGCAAAGAACAGCGCAATCAGAAACAGCGCGGCTGTGGTCAGGGAGGTGAGGCCGGTGCGTCCGCCTTCGGCAACGCCCGAAGCGCTTTCAACATAAGTTGTTACGGTGCTCGTACCTAACATGGCGCCTACGGTGGTTCCGATGGAATCGGCAAACAGCGCCTGTTTCACCCGCGGAACCCGTCCCTCTTTGTCCAGCATCCCCGCCTTGTCCGAAACCCCCACAAGCGTACCGACCGTGTCAAACATATCTACAAAAAGAAATGTAAACACCACAATCACCATATCGGCGCTCAGAATCTGCGAAAATTCAAACTTCATGAAAATGGGAGAGAGTGAGGGCGGCGTAGTCACCAGGTGTCCATCCGGAATCGAAGTGACCCCCAAAGGGATGCCTGCAATGGTAACCAGAAAAATTCCAATGAGCAGTGCGCCTTTCACTTTTAAAGCGAGCATCACGGCAGTGATAACAATTCCGCCCAATGCAATCAGTACAGCCGATGACCCCATGTCGCCCAGGCTGACCAGGGTGGCGTCATTGTTTACAATGATTCCGGCATTCTGCAGTCCGATGAAGGCAATGAACAACCCGATACCCGCCGAAACAGCATGTTTCACAGGCATTGGAATAGAATTCACAATAAGCTCACGGATATTAAAAGCCGTCAATAACAGGAAAATAATCCCTTCAATGAATACGGCAGTCAGTGCAAATTGCCAGCTGTGCCCCATTCCCAAAACTACGGTGAAGGCAAAAAAGGCATTCAACCCCATTCCCGGAGCCAGTGCAAACGGCAGCTTTGCCACCAGCGCCATCACCAGCGTGGCAACCATCGCTGAAATGGCTGTTGCCGAAAAGAGCGCATTTTTGTCCATTCCTGTGGCGCTGAGTATTTCAGGGTTCACCGCCAGGATATAGGCCATCGTCATAAACGTGGTGGCTCCCGCCAAAAGCTCGGTTCTGACCGATGTCTTATTGTTTTTTAACTGAAAAAATCTTTCAAACATGGCCGGATTTTTAGAAGGTGTATTTGATTCCCAAAGTTGGATTTATTCTGAAACCGTCTAACACGAAATTATTGCTCAGCTCGATTTCAGTACCCAATGACAGGTTTTTGGTGGCATTGTACCAAAGCTGTGGTTCTGCCAGAAACCTGTAGTCGGTTCCCCAGAACATCTTTTCTTTCCAGAAATCGGCAAATCCGGCAAACGTCATTTTTTCATTCAGCATCTGGATTGTCCAGACCGCCGTCAACTGAAACGAGGCATCTTCCTTTTCCTTGATGTACTTGTAGTTTGCCTGCAGGGTTAGAATTTTCGAGAAATCGGCGGAGGCAAAAGTTCTTTCAATCCCGGCAAGCAGGCAGTTTTCAATTGGAACAAACGGCGCTTCCTCCCCATCCAGTTTGAAAATTCCGCCGTTATATTCAACGCGGGGACGGAATTTCTGCTCTTCAGTCCACTGAAAACTCCGTGCAATCTCCCAGTATGCCAGCGAAACGCCATTGCTGACATTCCGCACATCGGAGCTGTAGTCCATGTCGATAAAGAAAAAGGTGGTTCCCCAGCTGTCGGGCCTGAACATTTCCACGGTTGAGGTGAAAAAATTCCGGTCTTTGCCCATGTCATAATGTAATTGAATATTCTGGGCTTTTACGGAAATTAAACAGAAAATAAACAGAAACGAAAATAAAATTCTCTTCATATTTTTGGTTTTTAAAATTTCGCCAAAAATAAGAAGTTTAACCTCCGGATTTACCCTTGTTAAAATAAAGTGGATAACTTTTGGAAAGTCACCGGCAGCTTGACACTTTCAGCGATTTTCCAGCGCTTCGTTCAAAAACGAATTCACCGGATGCAAATGCCTGAATGCCGCAACGGTATTTTCAATAAAGGCTTCGCCAACCAGTTCTTCATCCATAAAATGTGTGGAAAAGGCAAATGATTTATACCTGAGCAGGTCAATCTGCGGATGGTCTTTTGGAAATCCCCTTGGTGCAGTTTTGAGGCGGTGGTCAAGCATTTCCGGGAAAACTTTCCGGAATCCGGGATCATTGATAATTCCTGTAAATTCATCGGGATATTGCAGAATGTGTTGCCTGATTGCTTTCAGGTCATCTTTTTCGGGCATGTACAGACCGCCGCCGGCATGCGTGTCGCCGGAGGCAATGTGTATGTAATAACCTGCAAAACGACTGTTTCTTCCTCCTTTGGATATGAAACCTCCAAAATGGGTTTTGTACGGGCTTTTATCCTTTGAAAACCTGACGTCGCGATAAATGCGGAATACATTTTCCGCGGGGTCGGTTACGGGAATTTCCGGATCAAATTTCCGGATTTCACTAATCAGTAAATCCACCAGAAAAAACATTTTCTCCCGGCATTGCTGATACCACGCCTTGTTTTCTGCAAACCACTCCCGGTTGTTGTTTTTCGTGAGCTGAATAAGAAATTGAAGTATATCTTCCATGGATTATGAAATTAGATTATTTTTATGCCAAAGTAACTATTTTTTTCAAAATTGAATACACCAAAATATGTACTTATCGTAGCCGGCGGAAGCGGGCAAAGAATGAAATCAGCCGTTCCGAAACAATTTGCAGAACTCGGTGGAGTCCCTTTGCTCATGCACACTTTCAGGGCTTTTTATGCATTTGATAAAAGGGCTGAGTTCCTTTTGGTTCTTCCGGGAAAAGAGGTGGAAACCTGGAAGCATCTTTGTGAAAAGCACAGCTTTGAAATTCCCCATGTGGTGGTGGCAGGAGGGGAAACCCGGTTTCATTCGGTGAAAAACGGATTAAGCCGGATTTCCGAAGAAGGGATTGTATTCATCCACGATGGGGTGCGGCCTTTGGTTTCCCGGCAGACCATTGAGAATTGCTATCGGGAAGCGCTGAAAAACGGGAATGCCATTCCGGTTATTCCGCCTGCTGAGTCTGTCCGTCAGGTGGTTGGGAGCCGCAATTATGCGATGAACCGCGAAAATCTTTTTTTGGTGCAGACCCCGCAGGTTTTTCGGGTTTCAGCCATCAAAAAGGCTTACGAACAGGAATATTCGGAGCATTTTACCGATGATGCCTCCGTGCTGGAAAACACGGGAGAAACCATTTTCCTGGTTGAGGGAAACCGGGAGAACATAAAAATCACCTGGCCCTCCGATTTCACCATTTCTGAAGCGCTGCTGAAAAACCGGAAGGGCAGCGGTTAAACCAACGAGTCGCCCTTTTTGATGCGCACGTCTGTCACAAACTGCTTGATCTGCTGTTCATCTTCCCTGCGGCAAATCATCAGCGTGTCATTCGATTCGGCAACGATATAACCGTCAAGGCCGTGCAGAACCGCCACCTTTTCCTTGCTCAGATTCACAATGCAATTTTTGGTGTCGTAAGTCAGTACATTTTCGCCTAAAATCACATTTTCATCGTTGTCCTTTTCCTTGTTTTCATAGAGCGAACCCCATGAACCTAAGTCGCTCCAGCCAAAATCGGCGGTCAGCACATACACGTTTTCAGCTTTCTCCATAACTCCGTAATCAATGGAAATTGCCTGGCACTCTGAATAGGTTTTATTGATAAAATAGATTTCGTTTTCCGTGTTGTAAAGTTTTAGCCCCTTTTCAAAAAGAATCGAAACCTGGCTTAAATACTTGTCAAAAGCTTTTATGATGGAGTTCAGCGACCAGATGAAAATTCCTGAGTTCCAGTAAAATTCACCACTTTCAATAAAGATGCGCGCCATTTCAAGGTCCGGTTTTTCGGTGAATGTTTTTACCTTATAGAGATTGTCGAGTTGTTCGAACTCTTTTTTCTCTTTCACCTGAATATAGCCGTATCCGGTTTCGGGGCGGTTTGGCTTAATGCCCAAAGTAAGCAGAGCGTCATTTTTTTCTGTAAAGGAGAGTCCGTTTTTAATCTGGCGTACAAACTCCTCCTCCTTTAAAATCAGATGATCGGAAGGGGCAACGATGAGATTGGCGTCGGGATTTTGCGTTTTGATTTTATAGGATGCATAAGCAATACACGGGGCGGTATTTCTGCGCAGCGGCTCCAGAAGCACCTGATTGTCATTTATTTCCGGCAATTGCTCTTTCACCAGGTCTTTGTATCTGACGCTGGTTACAACCAAAATGTTTTCAACGGGAATGAATGAGCTGAACCGGTCGAAAGTCTGCTGAAGCAATGTTCTTCCGGTTCCCAGAATATCTAAAAATTGTTTTGGTTTCGCCTGGCGGCTCAATGGCCAGAACCGGCTTCCAACACCGCCGGCCATAATAACGCAATAATTATTGTCCATTTGATTCACATTCTAATTCCATACAAAATTAAGATTTTAACAGGAACAAGCCCGGAAAAACAGAACTATTTATACGTTTACACCATCCGGTTTGCGGACTTTGAATTTTATTTCCGTCTTTTATGTTGTAATTTTGTGTCAATACCTGATCTTTGAAATAAGAAATTTCTGATTACCGACACCATACAGACTATGAGCCAAACCATGAAAAAACAGATACCGTTAAACTATTCCGGATACCAGACCGGAATTTTCGTAAAAAAATTTAATTTTGGAATATGCAATTTTTCACCCATGTAGGCCGCTATTTTCAAATGTTGGGCAGAGTGTTTGCCCGGCCCGAAAAGCATAAGATGTATCTGAAACAGCTGCTCCATGAGCTGGACAGTTTAGGGACAAATTCAATCTGGATTGTGATCATCATTTCTGTTTTCATCGGTGGAATTATGACCATCCAGTTTGCCTACAGCATGTCCAACCCGATTTATCCGCTTACCCTCATCGGACTGGGCACGCGCGACACCCTGATTCTTGAATTTTCATCCACAATGATTGCCCTGATCATGGCGGGGAAAATCGGCTCCAACATCACTTCGGAGATCGGCACCATGCGGGTTACCGAACAGATAGACTCCCTTGAGATTATGGGGGTGAATTCGGCCAGCTACCTGATTCTTCCCAAAATTGTAGCCGTGGTTTTTGTTTTTCCCTTCCTGTTCATCATCAGTGTCTTTTTCGGGTTGCTTGGCGGCCTGCTAACCGGTGTTTTTACAAACGTCATTTCAATGTCTGACTATATTGCCGGCATTCAGTGGCTTTTTGTGCCCTATTACGTTACCTTTTCACTCATCAAATCCCTGTTTTTTGGCTTTATCGTTGCCTCTGTTCCCGCCTATTACGGGTATCATGTGCAGGGGGGCGCCCTTGAAGTGGGAACTGCCAGCACCAAAGCCGTGGTGAACACAAATATCCTGATTCTGCTTGCCGATTTAATTTTAACCCGACTTTTACTGACATGATTGAAATAAAAAATATCCGTAAATCATTTGATGGCGTTGAAGTGCTGAAAGGTATCTCAGCACAGTTTGAGTCGGGTATAACCAACCTGATTATCGGGCGGAGCGGCTCGGGCAAAACCGTTTTGCTCAAATGTATTTTAGGTTTGCACGAAGTGGATCAGGGAGAAGTCTGGTATAACGACCGGAATTTTGTGAAAATGCAGGTTAGGGAGCGCAAGAAAATCAGAACCGAAATCGGAATGGTGTTCCAGGGCGGCGCACTGTTCGACAGCCATTCGGTTCAAGCAAATGTCCGGTTTCCGCTTGATATGTTCACTTCCATGACCTCAAAGGAAAAACAGAAAAGAGTCGAGTTTTGCCTTGACCATGTCAATATTGAGCCTTCTGCCTACAAGCTTTTTCCCAGCGAAATCAGCGGCGGAATGAAAAAACGTGTCGCCATTGCGCGGGCCATCGCACTGAATCCGAAATACCTGTTTTGCGATGAACCCAACTCAGGCCTCGACCCGGAAACCAGCACTGTCATTGACCAGCTGCTTCAAAACATCACCCGGGAATTTAAAATGACCACCATCATCAACACCCACGATATGAATTCGGTCATCGAAATAGGCGAATCGGTCATATTTATTTCAAAGGGTGAGTTAGCCTGGAGAGGAACCCGTAAGGAAATCCTGAATTCAGGGAATGACAAACTCAACGACTTTATTTTTGCCAATAAACTCTATGCCCAGATGCGAAATGAAAGGGATGAAAAGGAACATTTGAAAAGGCAGTCCGGCGGTTCCTGACTCATTCCATGTGAGCGCAGAAGAATTTTCAAAAGCGAACCCTTTTTCTAAAACTTTTTGTATTTTTGCGCTCTGAAAAAATTGTCCTGTGGTGTAATTGGCAACACGTCTGACTCTGGATCAGAAGAGTCCAGGTTCGAACCCTGGCAGGACAAC
>CAZVAD010000114.1:0-8878 GCA_964624645.1 uncultured Mariniphaga sp. | reverse complement strand
AAAAAAAACTTTTTTTCATTCTGACGCAACCTTTTTGAGTGTTTTTGCATCTATCCGGTGTTTTCTTGGTTAAACGAATTGCTGGGATTGAGAAATGTGAAACAAGTCAAGGATTCTTTTTGAGATACATCGCAGAATTTATCCTTACTTTTGATAAAACATTTGCAGACTGAATTTGGAAGATCTGAAACAAATTATAAAGGATTGTGCCTCGGGAAGTGCACGCGCACAGGAGAAGCTTTACCGGATATTTGCACCGAAAATGTTCGGGGTCTGCCTGCGCTATGCAAAAGACCGTACCGAAGCGGAAGATAATCTGCATGACGGATTTGTAAAGATTTTTTCAAACATTAAAAGCTTCAGGCACGAAGGTTCTTTTGAGGGCTGGATGAGACGAATCATGGTAAATATATCGCTGACGAGGCTCCGGGAAAAACAGACGCTGTTCACTGTTGAAGACATCGGCGAGTATGATCTGGCTCAGAATACCAACGGTATTATGGAACAGTTGGAAGCCGATGAATTGCTCAGGCTGATTCAGCAGCTTCCGCCGGGGTATCGTACGGTATTTAACCTCTATGCTATTGAAGATATGAGCCATAAGGAGATTAGCGAAACTTTGGGAGTGTCCGTCGGGACATCCAAATCGAACCTTGCGCGGGCAAGGGATATTTTAAGACATAAAGTGTCAGAGCTTTATGGAGATGTGGAATCTAAAGCAAACGAATTGCACAATGAAGGATAAGTTAAAAATGGATAAAATTTTTCAGAAAAAGCTGGAAAGCTTTTCCGAAGAGCCGCCTGCGTTTTTGTGGGGCAACATCCGGGCTGAATTGGCCGGACAGCGCCGCAAAAAAAGGGTTATCCTCTTTAGCCGGGCGGCAGCAGCTGCCGTGCTGCTGCTGGCATTTGCAGCCGGATGGTATCTTTATGATACCCGTTCGGCAGAAAACATGCAGGTGGCTGAAACAGAAACGGTAAAAACAAAGGTTTTGCCGGAAACAGAGAAAACTGAAAAAACAGAACCCGTTGCAGCTGATTTACCGGAGACTGTCGAAACTCAGGCTCCCGGACAATTTCCAGCCGATGCAATACCGGCCGGAATCGTTTCGGAAAAACCGGTAAAAAGCGATGAACTACCGGTTCGCATTGAAAAAAAGGTTTGGCCGGAATATGTGGATCTGACTGAGTCGCCTGAGTTGAAAGAGATTGCTTCTCTGAAACCGAGATTTAAAGAAGAAGAGCAAATTGCCGAAACGATACAAATAGCGGAGAAGGAAGCAGAGGTTCTTCCCGAAAATTGGGAAAAAGAGCTGATTGCAGAAAATGCACACGAACACTCCGTCTCTGCAAAAAAGGAAAATACAGGCTGGAAATTAGGCATGAATGTCTCTCCGGGATATTCCTCCTATTCATCAAAACATGAGGCATCCTATGCTGACAACATGACCTATGCCGCAAACGACGGGAATACCAATCTGAGCGGAGGAATTTCCGTACAATATAAAACAGGCAAAAAAGTACGGCTCGAAAGTGGCGTTTATTATGCACAAAACGGCAGGCACTCAGGTTTTTCATCCGTGCTATCTGCAGTGAAACCGGAGCAGGAGATGGTTTTCGCCTCCGGCAATCTCTATTTTAATGCACCGGTTAACCTTGAGGAGAATGAATTGATCATGAACAGCACGGCGGGAGTGGTTGAGTTTGAACATCTTCCTCACGGAGCAGAAGTGGCCGCAGAGCTGGAAACCCGGATGAAATCAGCAACGCCTTTGCTCACCGAAGGCGAGCTGTCGCAGGTATTTGAATTTGTGGAAATTCCGCTCTACCTCCGCTACCTCATTCTTGACCGGAAAGTCGGGGTTGAGTTGATGGGCGGCGTGAATGCCGGTGTGGTGGTTGGCAACAACGCCTATTTCGACAATGAATACGGCATGCAAAACATTGGCAGAACCCGCGACATATCAAAAGTGAACATATTGAGCACCATTGGTGTAGGAGTAAATTATGCGCTCAACAAAAATATCTCAATCGCTGTGGAACCCCGCCTGAATTACTATTTAAACTCCATAAACCAAAGTCATGATGTGGATTTCAGACCGTATAGGGTTGGCATTTATACCGGGTTGTATTATGAGTTTTAGGGGCTGGGAAATGACTTTTTTTAATAGAAAAAGACTTTCGGTTGAAGCATTCAAAACATCACCTCCCGGTTTCATTCAGCACCTCCAGCAGCACTTTGGCATTGGCGTGTGCTGTATCTTTTGCTGAATAAAGCAGGGTTACTGTCCGGTGTTCTTTTTCCAGTTTTTTGATTTGGCTGATCAGCTCCTCGTTTCCGGAAAGTTCTTTCCGGTAAAGTTCCTGAAACTCTTCCCACTTTGCAGGATCGTGGTTAAACCACTTTCTCAGCTCTGTTGTCGGAGCAATCTCTTTGAACCACAGGTCAATATGTGCATTTTCTTTGGAAACGCCGCGCGGCCAGAGCCGGTCAATGAGAATCCGGTAGCCGTCATCGTCAGCCGGTGGGTCATAAATACGTTTTGTACGGATCATTTTTTTGCTTTTTACTGATTATTTTTAAAATTATATTTTTGATTACAAATGTATTGCGGAAGGTATTCTTTGTCCTAATTTTGAATTGTAAAATTACATTAAATATTTTACGCTGTGTTCAGAAAATAGATTTTCATGAAATTGAAAAACGAAAAGCCGGAGTTTATAAGAGCTGCAATAGAACAGTAATAAAACGAAACACGGGGGAGCCAATGAACTTTGACAGCTTGCCCGTAAAAACAATTACTGTATCTTTCACGTTTTGAAAAGTGATTGAAAAGCAGAAGCTAAAATTTTGACGTTTTTGAAAATCAGCAAGTATGAAAAAATTATCCTTTTTTCTGTGGATTGTCCTAACCGTGTTCACCACGACCAACTGCTCAACAAGCAAGAAAACCCTGCAACGGGGCGAGTATTACAAAGCCACACTGGAGGCCGTCAGCACCCTGCGCTCAAGTCCCGGCAATAAAAAGGCGGCAGAAGTGCTGTTGCAATCCTATCCGCTGGCAAAAGAGAACAGCCTGCGAAAAATCCAGAATGTGCTGAAATCCAACAGTGCAGACAGGTACCTGATTATGGCCGATGAATACCTAGCACTCAACACAATGGCCGATGAGATTTACACCTGTCCGAAAGCGCTGGAGCTCCTTCCCCACCCTGAGGAATACAGTAAAGAATTAGGCGAAATTCTGCCTTTGGCTGCCGGAGAGGCTTACAGAACAGGCGAACGCCTGCTGCAATTGAACACCATTCAGGATGCCCGTGAGGCTTATTTCTTTTTTGAAAAAGCAGATTTATACCAGCCCGGCTTCCGCGATGTGAAAAACAAAATTATGGATGCCCGTTTTGCCGCAACCCTGAAAGTGGTGGTGCAACAACCGGTGACCCCTGAAAATTATAAACTGACCGCCGGTTTTTTCTACAATAACCTGATGGCTGAAATCTCAAAACTGTCCCAAACCCGGTTTATCCGTTTCTACACGCCTGAAGAAGCTCAGAATGAACAGCTCAATCATCCCGACCAATATCTGATACTCGATTTTGCAGATTTTTCGGTGGGAAACATAAAGGAAACAAAAAACACAAAAGAGATCAGCCGGGACAGTGTGCTGGTGGGCACAACAACCGTAGATGGCAAAAAACATGATGTTTACGGAAAAGTAAAGGCAAATTTCACAACGAACCGCCGGGAGGTGATTTCCCAGGGCATTCTTTCGGTGAGGTTTTTAAATGCTTTCAACCAGCGGGTGGAAGAACACCGCAGTTTACCCGGAAAATTTGTATGGTTCAATGAATGGGCTTCATTTAACGGCGATGAGCGGGCGCTATCGGAAGAACAGGCAAAAATGGCCAAATCCGAACCCGCAATGCCCCCACCGCAACAGGAACTGTTTATGGAATTTACAAAACCGATTTTCAATCAGGCTACTTCCTATGTGAGAAATTATTATACACGCTACGACAAAAAACTGGATAAATGAGCTGAAGATTATCCCTCTTTGCTTATTATCAATACAGTATTTCCGGAATTATACCTGAATATCCGGCAGTTATATGATGTTTCGGAGGAACTTTCAAAATTCTCCTGCAGGCATGCTCCCAAAACCAAAAATAGAATCCGCTTATCCTAAAAGGATATTTTTGTATTTTTGTCCTCTTTAGTGAAATTCAGAGGTTAAAAATGCACACCATCACGGAAGTCAGGCACCTTACGGAGTCCACATTTGTCTTGCAGGTTGAGCGCAGGGGATTGCCGTTTCAAACGGGACAGTTCGTATTGCTGCGCCGTCCGGGTTCGATTGAGCAACGGGAGTATTCTGTTTACAGCGGCGAGCAGGACGACTATCTGGAAGTGCTGGTGCGTGAAATTGCCGGCGGCAGGGTAACTCCGGGATTAAAAAAGCTCCGGCCCGGTAACCGGTTGGAAATTGAGGGACCGTTCGGATTTTTCAGGTTTCAGCCGGAACTGTTTCCCGTACAAAAATTTATTTTTGTGGCAACCGGCACAGGAATCAGTCCGTTTCACAGTTTTGTGAGAACCTACCCCGGCCTGGATTACAAACTGATTCACGGAGTGCGCCACGGAAAGGAAGCCTATGAGCACAGCCATTTCGATAAACAAAGAGTTACACTCTGCACTTCGGGAGACAGCACCGGTGATTTTCACGGAAGGGTCACAGACTTTCTGGAAACCCGGAAAATTGAAAATGAAGTGCCCTGGTTTTTGTGCGGCAACAACGAAATGATTCAGGAAGTATTTGACATCCTGACTGAGAACAAGGTTCCGGTTAAAAACATTTACACAGAAGTCTATTTTTGAGAAAATGAAAGCAAATTTGATTTGTTATAACATTCAGCGCAACATGCGCAGCATACAATATTTTGAACACCATTAACAGCATCGGATGAAATACCATATAATTACCCTTGGATGCCAGATGAATATCTCCGACGGCGAGCGGACGGTATCCGTACTCAATAAAGCCGGTTATACGTGGACTGACAACGAAGAGGAAGCCGGCATAATCGGGATTTTAGCCTGCTCTGTGCGGCAAAAAGCCATCGACAAGGTCTATTCGCGCATTCACAAATGGAACAAATGGAAGAACCATAAAAACCTGATCACCTTCATTTCCGGGTGTATTCTTCCGGAAGACCACGAAAGGTTTCTGAAATTATTTGACATCACGTTTCAGATGAAAGACCTTCCCAAACTGCCTGAAATGATCAGCAATTACGGCATCACAACGCCTTTGGCGCTGAATCCCCGGATTGACCCGTACAACAAAAACATTGAAGAGTTCTGGAATGTGGCGCCTGCCTATCAATCGGATTTTGAAGCATTTATCCCTATTCAGAACGGCTGCGACAAGTTCTGCAGCTTTTGTGCGGTACCTTTCACCCGTGGCCGCGAGGTGAGTCGTCCGTCCCGGGATGTGCTTGCCGAAGTGGCGTTGCTGATTTCCCGTGGCTACAAATCAATCACCCTGCTGGGGCAAAATGTCAATTCCTACGGCCTGGACAAGCAGGGGCAGGAAATCCTTTTCCCGGAACTGCTTCGTCAGGTTGGCGAGCTTGGAGACCGGATGAAAAAGGAATTCTGGGTCTATTTCACTTCGCCGCATCCACGGGACATGACTGATGAAGTGATTGAAATCATTGCGCAATATCCTGTGCTGGCAAAGCAAATCCATCTGCCCATGCAAAGTGGCGACGATAAAGTGCTTATCCGCATGAACCGCAAGCACAACATGGAAAAATACCGGAGTATAGTGCATTCCATCCGCAACATTTTACCTGAAGCGACCCTTTTCACCGACATCATTGTGGGATTTACGGGCGAAACTGAAGAGCAGTTTGAAAGTACAAGAAAAGCGATGGAGGAATTTCAGTTCAACATGGCCTACACCGCCATCTACTCGCCCCGTCCGGGGGCTGCAAGCCACCGCTGGAATGATGATGTGCCGCTGGAGGAGAAAAAGCGGCGACTCCATGTGCTGACGGAAGAACTGCAAAAACACAATATCGTTTTCAACAGAAGCCTGATTGGGAAAACCATGCGCGTGCTGGTGCGCGGCAAAGACCGGAAAAAAGGTTTTCTGTCTGCACACACCGAAGGAAAACTGATTGTCCGGTTTCCGGCAGAAAACCCTGAACTGATTGGGCAATTCACCGATATTAAAATTACAGGCGCCTCAGATTTTTCCCTGGAAGGCGAATTGGTGAAGCAGGCAGAGCTGGTTTAACCCGGTTTCATTTCTGTACCAATTAAATTCTGTTTATTTTTGAGCCCGAAAGCTAAAAATTCCATCCATTTCATGGAATGATGCTTTCACGGCTTTATGCTTTGCGGCAGGTAAATTTTGCCGCCAAAGCGCTAAAATGAAAAGAAAAGAGTTAGAAATAAAGAATGGAAAATCAACATCACTGCAATGAATAAAATTGGATTAACAATACTCGCTGGTCTGATTGCTCTCGGCTTAAGCGCTCAAAACGACCAGCAAATCACACCGGAAGATATTTTTGTAAAGAATACTTTCAGGCAGGAAACAGTAAGCGGGCTGCGCTCAATGAACGACGGCGAACATTACACCACGCTTGAAAATTCCACACGAATCGTAAAAAACAGCTACAAAACCGGCGAAACCGTTGAAGTGCTGTTCGATATCACCAAAATTGACAGGGCGCCTGTCGCTTCGTTTCAGGATTATGAATTCAGTGAAGACGAAACCAAAATATTGTTGCAAACCAACAGAAAGCCGGTTTACCGGCGCTCATTCACAGCGGAATATTATGTATGGAATTCGGTAACCGAAGATTTCGGACCGCTTTCTGAAAAAGGGGCACAGCAGCAGGTGGCTTTTTCTCCCGATGGCGACCGGGTGGCTTTTGTGCGCGACAACAATCTCTTTATCAAAAACCTGAAATTCGGAAGCGAGAGCCAGATCACCTGGGATGGCAAAAAAAACGGAATACTCAACGGGATTCCCGATTGGGTATATGAAGAAGAGTTCGGATTCAATAAGGCTTTCTGGTGGTCGCCCGACAGCAAGTTCCTTGCTTTCCTGAAATTTGACGAAACGGAAGTGCCGGAATACAGCATGACCATGTTCGCAGGGGAAAAGCCCGAACTTGCAGGAAATAAACTATATCCCGGGCAGGAAACTTTCAAATATCCGAAGGCGGGCGAAAAGAATTCGGTGGTTTCCGCGAAGAGTTACGAAATCTACTCCAAGCTCACCATTGATATAGAAACCGGCGAGAATACCGATATTTATCTTCCGCGACTGAGTTGGACGCCTGACTCCAAAGACCTGGTGGTGATGCGTATGAACCGCAAGCAGAACCAGTTGGATATCCTGTATGCCAATCCGTTTACCGGGGAAACCAGGCCTGTTCTGACTGAAAAGAACAATCGCTTCATTGATGAAGAATTCCTGGACGCCTTCACTTATCTTGAAGACGGAAGATTCATCGTGCAGAGCGAACGGGACGGATGGTCGCATCTCTATCTGTATGACAAACTGGGATTTGAACAAGGGCAGCTCACCCGGGGAAATTTTGATGTCACCCGGTTTTATGGCTACGACAAATCCCAAAAGGTATTTTACTATCAGGCAGCCACCGAATCCCCGCTTCAGCGGGAAATCTGTTTCATCAGTGAGGACGGCAAAAAACAGGGAAAAATATCTGATCAGGCAGGAACAAATCATGCTGTTTTCAGCAAGAATTTCAACTACTACATCAAATATTTCAGCAACAGCAAGACTCCCCTGCAGATTACGCTCCACGACAGGAAGAACCAGCTGATCCGCACCCTTCAGGACAACACCATGCTGAAAGGGAAACTGCAAAGCTTCAGGCTTCCGCAAAGGGAATTTTTCAAATTCACCACTTCCGAAGGCGTGGAACTGAACGGATATATGATTAAGCCTGTGGGCTTTGACCAGTCAAAAAAATATCCGGTACTGATAACCCAGTACAGCGGGCCGAACTCGCAAAGCGTTTCCGATTCATGGCCGGGTGTCGGCTGGAACGATTATCTGGCGCAGGAAGGTTTTCTGGTGGTTTCGGTCGATCCGCGCGGAACTGCAGCACGCGGCGAGGCTTTCCGAAAAATCACCTATCTGCAGTTGGGAAGGTATGAATCGGACGACATGGTGGAAACTGCAAAGCATCTGGGGTCGCTGCCTTATGTCGATGCCGGAAATATTGCCATTTTTGGCTGGAGCTACGGAGGTTTTATGACTTTGCTGTCTATGGAAAAAGGCGGGGAGTTGTTCAAAGCCGGCATAGCCGTTGCGCCGGTAACCAACTGGCGTTTCTATGACACGATTTACACTGAGCGTTTTATGAGTACGCCGCGCGACAATCCGGAAGGCTATGATGAAAACTCACCGCTCACCCATGCCGGCGATATCAAAGGCAGGCTGCTGATTATTCACGGTCTGGCGGATGACAATGTACATGCCCAGAACACTTTTGAATTTACCGAAAAACTGGTGCAGGCCGGCGTTCAGTTCGATATGGCAATCTACACAAACCGCAACCACGGCATCTATGGCGGAAACACCACGATACACCTTTACACAAAAATGACAAACTTTCTGAAGGAGCAGTTGCAGTAGATGGGAGATGGGAGATGAAGAAGACACAAGACACGAGAGGGGAGACACAAGACACGAGAGGGGGAGACACAAGACACGAGAGGGGGAGACACAAGACACAAGATATAAGACAAAAGTACCGTGAATACTTGATACTTGGGGAGTATCCCATAATCTGTGTAAGTACTAATCCGTGAAGTTGAAAAGGCGCGCCT
>CAZVAD010000113.1:4784-8909 GCA_964624645.1 uncultured Mariniphaga sp. | reverse complement strand
AGTTGTTTGAAACTGCCTTGCTGCTGGTATAAAATATTTGGGGAAAGTGTAAATATCCTCGACAACAAACCGTGATGGAGGCGGAACATCATGCCTCCGGCATGAAGGGTTACCTTAACCGGAATTTTCCCTTTCTGGTCCCCCCTGATGATGGATTCATCAGGACGGGTGAGGTGATGAACCGCAGCGCCCCAGAAATATTCATCATGCTGGCCCACGGCGCCCACGGCAAAATCGGGATAAAGCTTTTTTTCATCCGAGTAGCCTGCAGTGATATATTCCGTGGTTTCCCCACTCAGCTGATCTATATCTGACGGAAAAACAAGATGGTTGATATTGAATTGCTTAAGCGTCAATCCGCCCTGCATTCCCAAAGTCATGAAACTTTCAAGCCCCAATTGAATGTGATGGGAATAGAACAGGGATGCCGAATTTTTATTGATCACATGATTCAGCTCCTGATCGCGGAGCATCTGAAAACCCAGTCCGGTTTTGGAATTTTTAAGCAATTGATCGTATGAAACGGAGTATGTGGTGTAAGTTGCTCCCTTTTGTGGCCACTGATTCCTGTAGTTTATTGTTGTCCTTGACAACTCTGAAGTTCCTGTCAGCGCAGGATTCAGATAGAGCGGATTGGCAAAAAACTGCGAAAAGTTGGAATCCTGGGCGAAAAGTGCGCCCACCGAAGTTAAAAACAGGATGAAATGAATGAATAAACGCATGGATTCCGGCTTTTGGTAAAGAAACAAAATTAAAGCGAGTCAGGTGGCCTTGCCCAGGGATTTTCTGTATTGATGTGCAAATAGGGGATAATCAGGCCAAGGTTAAATTCAGCAAACATTGTCGGTTTTTTATATTGAAAAGAATAGGCTCCGCCACCGGAAAAGTTTATTTTGAAGTTTTGAAAATTCCATCCAAAAGCGCCCCCGATTCCGTGAACTTTGCCGGTAAAATCATTCTGTAAAAATACGCCCAAAAGATGATCTACGCGTTCTATCCGCAAACCTGTCCTTGAAATAAAAAAGTTTTCCGAATAAAGAACGGTAATTTCGGGTTTTGCCGTGTATTGATGTGAAACAAGCCCTTTTCTTGTGCCTTTCCTTTTTTGTGTGAAATAGAAAAGAATATGATAAGGCGTCTGTGCTTCAATTTCAACTTCAGTTGCCGTAGCCTGAAAGAGGGAATACCAGCCGGATATTCCAATTTCATAGGCATGAGAATTCCACAATAACCCCGCTCCCGGCTGAATTGCCGGATACCTCATAAGTTCTTCCCCGGGCAGGCTTGCCGGTTTGTGCTCAAGTCCGTACAGTCCATCCAAAAAATGGACAAACCACTGCTTGGTTGCCCAGTAAACATTGAAGTTCATTGAAGGGATAAGTTCACTTTTGTCCCTGATCCTGAATGGTTTTGCAAAAGTGAAACCGGCGCCGGTAGTGTTGGTGTTCACTTTGCCGGCAAGCCCCTGATAGAAATAAAATGCCATTCCTGTTTTCAGAGGCTCCGACCACTTGTCATAAGTGAGCGTGTAGGAATGGTTCAGGTTTCTTTCCGGCTGTGCAAAAAACAGTAACTCGCTGCCGACATGGGTGTCCTTGTTAAATCCGGCATACGAGGGATTCAAAAGCAATTTGTTGAAGTAGGGGAGCAGTCCCTTATCAGATTGCGCAATTCCTGCTGCGTGGGCAAGCAGAAACATGAAAATGAATGATATTTTTAACCCGGTTTTCTGCATGAAAATTTGAGCAGGTAAAGTTAACGGATTAAAAGGATTTTATATTTGAAAAACTACATATACTTCATTGCCGGTTTACTGAACGGTAAAGATTGGATTTATCCTGAAGGGTACTTTATCCAAAATGATTCTTTGTAAATTGGAAGTTTGCAGGATTGCATTTTTTCGTCTTTAAAAAAATCAGAGCGAATAGTGTGAAATTTCTGCTTATATCCGGCTTATCTCTCTTTCAGGGAAAAATATGTATTGTTGATTTCATTAACTTTGCGCCGCATGAAAAAAGTTGATGAATTAGCCGATGCGAATATTAAACAGTTGATGTTTAAATATTTCCTTCCGGCATTTGTAGGTGTTTTTGTCAATGCGCTCTATAATATCGTGGATCGTATTTTCATCGGGCAGGGCGTAAGTGCGGAAGCGTTGTCCGGTCTCTCTGTTGTTTTTCCGATAATGCTCATCATGCAGGGATTTGGTATGCTGATCGGAATCGGAACCGGTGTTTATGTCTCCATCAACATGGGAAAAAGGGATATGGAGCGCGCGGAACAGACGCTGGGAACCGGACTTGCGCTGATGGTGCTGGTTTCCGTAATTGTGATGGCTGTAATTTATTTTTTAAAGAAACCCATTCTGCTCTCGTTTGGCTCAACCGATGAAACATTTCAGTTTGCAAACGACTACCTGAATATTATTCTTGCCGGAACGCCGCTGAGCATTATCGGATTTTCCCTGAACAATGTCATCCGTTCCGAGGGGAATGCACGGATTGCCATGATGTCCATGATTCTGAGCGCCGGAACCAACATTATCCTTGACCCGATATTTATTTTCGGCTTCGGAATGGGTGTTAAGGGCGCCGCCTATGCCACTGTGATTTCTATGGCTATTCTGGTCGTGTGGGTATTGGCGCATTTCAGGGGGAAACGCTCTGTGCTCAAACTTCGGAATGAAAATATCCGCCTGGACAAGAAGATTTTTATTGAAATTTTCTCTATCGGGATGGCGCCTTTTTCCATGCAGATTGCCAACAGTCTGGTACAGGGATTACTGAACAAGAAGCTGATTTTTTTCGGAGGCGACCTGGCAGTCGGAGCCATGGGAATCATCAATTCAGTGGCATCGCTTGTGGTGATGGCTATTGTTGCACTAAATATGGCTTCCCAGCCGATTATCGGATTTAACTACGGCGCGCGCTCCATCGGTCGGGTGAAGGAAACGCTCCGCATTTCGCTGATTGCAGCAAGCGCCATTGGAATTTCAGCTTTTGTATTCATTGAATCTGTTCCCGGTTTGCTGGTGCGCCTGTTCAACAACGACAGCCAGGAACTGTATTCAATTTCTGTTCATGGATTGCGGTTGGTTGTGCTTGCCTTTCCGATTGTAGGGTTTCAGATAGTTGCCTCCCATTTTTTTCAGGCCATCGGAAAGGCAAAGTTAGCCATGTTTGCCACACTTTTCAGGCAGGTTATCGGACTGATTCCGTTGCTTTTTATTCTGCCTGAATTTTGGGGAATTACGGGAGTATGGGTGGCTTATCCCATTGCCGACACCATGGCGGCGCTCGTTGTGTTATTCCTGCTGCAAAGAGAATGGAAGCGGCTGCCCCAGATTGCTATGGTTGGTGTGTGAAATTGAATCGCTGCCTTCGATAAACTCAGGCAGCGTTGGAGAAATGGTGAACTCAGGTAGCGCGGAAAATGAACTCAGGCAACGTTAATAATTGAAAAAAAGATAAATACAGCGTTGTGAAAAAGAACCTTAGTAGAACAAGTGGCTAAATTTGATAAAATAAATGGCTAATTTCAGCAAAAAAAGCAAGTGTCTGATTTCTGTGAGATAATGTAGGTTGCTGATTTCTGTGAGATAATGTAGGTTGCTGAGTTTATCGAAGCACCGAAGTCACCATATAAAAAAGATGAAAGGCTACATGTACATATTAAAATGTGTTGATGACAGTTATTATGTCGGAAGTACCAATAATATAGAACTCCGTTTGGCACAACATCAGGCAGGGGAAGGCGCAAATCATACCAAAAAAAGATTGCCGGTTGAGTTGGTGTATTACGAAGAATATCCAAGAGTGGATCATGCATTTTACAGAGAAAAGCAAGTACAAGGATGGCGAAGAGAAAAGAAAGAGGCATTGATAAACGGGGAATTTGCAAAGTTGCCGGAATTAGCTAAGGCTTATTGGACGAAAAAATTGCTGCCTTCGATAAACTCAGGCAGCATTGAAGAAAAAAAGAACTCTGGCAGCGTTGGAAAAAAGAACTCAGACAGCAACGCCCCGGTGGCTGAGTCTATCACGTCGTTGCCCCCGGTGGCTGAGTCTATCACGTCGTTGCCCCCGGCGGCTGAGTTCATCACGCCGCTGCCCCCGGTGGCTGAGT
>CAZVAD010000113.1:0-4684 GCA_964624645.1 uncultured Mariniphaga sp. | reverse complement strand
GTTGCCCCCGGTGGCTGAGTTCATCGAAGCCACCATCATAGCTGCTTTAGGCAACAAAGAACTTTTAGCCCTTCCGAAAACAGCTTTTTTATGCAGCCGCAAAGTGCCAGCTTCTGTTGTGTTGAAATGCTATGATTGGGCCATAGAGCAAAGAGAAAAAGAAAATTGTGTGATCAGCGGATTTCACAGTCAATTGGAAAAAGATGTATTACACTATTTGCTCAAAGGAACTCAGCCCATTATTATAACATTGGCACGGGGATTAAAAAAGAAGATTGAACCGGAACTCATAAAACCATTGGAACAGGGCAGGATTTTAATCATTAGTCCTTTTGAAAAAACAATAATACGAGCTACCGAACGAACAGCTAAAATCAGAAACAAGATGATGATAGACCTTGCAGATTCCATAACAGTCGGTTATGCAAGTAAAGGCGGAAAACTCGAATCCTTATTGCAAACAACTGAAAAGGAAATAGTAAAACTGGTATGAGCCAAGGTGTATTTTGATGGCTCATATTAATAACAGTTTATAAATAACATTCTTATTAACTGAGCATTACTGATTATTTTCCAAAAAAGGATAGAAACTCTTTCTTATTCAGCTTTCGGATAAATAAACTGTTCGCCGGTATCTTCAACTACATTTTTCTTCCACTTTTCCGGGTAGCCGGGGAATGATGGGAATTGTGGGTATCCCCAGGGATTTCTGAGGAATTTTCCATCTTTTTCCTGTTTGACATTTCCGTCAAGGAATTTGACCAGAAGAAATTCGCCGAGCGCTTTCCAGCGCTTGAGCGTGTATCCGGCCATATTGCAGGAGTAGTCGGTCAGGAATTCACGTGCCAGTGCGGGGTCTTTTCCCCAGAGATTCATGGCGCCTTCGTCTATTGCCGGGGTGTAATCTGTAAATTTATTTTCCAGTTCGCTTTGCACTTTTTCAATATCGGGCATCACGCGGTTATAGAACAGGTAGGCAAAATGGGCTACCCGGTTAAACACCCAGAAAGCGGCATCGTCCTTATAGCTCAGTATATCGCCGTATCCTTCCGACCATGTTTCGGGAACCCGGGTTATTCCGCAATAGAAAGGCACATAAACGGTTGTTCCGGCATCGTCCACGCCAAACCAGTTGATGCCGCCCACAGGATCAGGAAGCCAGTTGCGCATCTGGGCAATAAACGAAAAGCCGGTCTGCTGGGTAACAGTAACCCGCTCATTGAAATATTCCTTTCCTTCATATTCCCAGGTGAGGTCGCGCCAGCGGTAGGGCAGCCCAAACGGCCCCGCACCGGCATCCTTTGACATGTCCAGTTCCGTGCCCTGCAGATAGTCCCGCTTGAATTTCATCAAATCCTGCGGACTGATCTTCCTGTCCGGCTGAATATACAAGGGCATCCGTTCTGCTTTCAGGTCTTTGCCGGTGGCATAATCCCAATAGCTGTCCATCTTTCCGGAAACATGGTTGAACATGCTCCACACGCGCAATTCGCAAAACCGGGCGGCATCAAAATCGAGCGGGGCATACACATCGCTGAAACTGAATTCATTGTCCTTTCCCTTGAAATAGCCCTTTTCACGGGCAAATGAGATGACATTCCCGGCATATACCACTTCCACTTCCGGCGCATGAATCTTATCCATATTTTCAGCGCTGATGCTTGTTTTGCCGTCTGCCATTGGAAAGTTTGTAATCCGTGCATGATTTGCATGTGCCGATACATATCCGTCGGGAATGCGGATGGCCACCCAGACTGCCCCTTTGTTTCTGTTTGTGATTTCGCCTGTTTTTTTATTGACCTGCAATTCAGTCCCTTTGCCAATCAATTCCATAATCCATGCTTCGTTGGGGTCGCCGATGGAAAATGATTCGCCGGAGCTGGCGTAGCCGTACTCTTTCACAAGGTCTGCAATCACTTGAATGGCTTCCCGTGCAGTTTTTGAACGTTGCAATGCAATAAACATCAGCGCTCCGTAGTCCATTAGACCGGTTGTGTCCGTGAGTTCACTGCGCCCGCCAAAAGTGGATTCCCCGATTGCCACCTGATATTCATTCATAAAACCGATGGTCTGGTACGTGTAAGGGACTTGCGGAATTTCTCCAATCGGACGGGCGGTACTCCGGTCATAAATGGTTACCGTGCTGCCTTCAGGCCAGTGAGTCGCCGGACTGAAATAGAGCTCTCCGTAGCGGATGTGCGAATCGGCGGCATAGGAAATCATGGTGGAACCGTCAACGGAAGCGCCTTTGGTTACCAGATAGTTTGTGCAGGCTTCAGCCGGCAAAATATTGAAAGTAACCCAAATAATCACGGCAAGGAACAAAGGGATTGAGTTTTTCATAATGAAATATTTTTAAATTATTTCGTGAACCACAAGTAGTTATGTTAAAAAAATATCCCGAAAAACGGGACAGGAGCAAAAGTAATGAAAATGGATAAAATGCCCAAAATCACTTTTTTGCCGGATGTGTCAGTTTCTCTCTCAGGGCGATGCCCGTGTAGGAATTCTTTTGTTTCACCAACTCTTCAGGGGTTCCTTCAAAAACCACTTTTCCGCCCTTGTCGCCACCTTCGGGACCCAAATCAATGATCCAGTCGGCGGATTTGATCACTTCCAGATTGTGCTCCACAATAATGATGGAATGCCCGCGGGAAATCAACGCCTGAAATGAATCCAGCAGCTTGCGGATATCGTGAAAATGCAGTCCGGTAGTGGGTTCATCGAAAATGAACAGGGTGGGGGAGCTTCTTTCCTGAGCCAGGAACGACGCCAGTTTCACGCGCTGGCTCTCACCGCCCGAAAGGGTGTTGGATGACTGTCCGAGCTTCACATAGCCTAAGCCCACTTCTTGTAGCGGAAGCAGACGCTTCACGATTTTTTTCTCGGTGGATGAATTGCCTTTTGAGAATAATTCGATGGCTTCATCAACAGTGAGTTGAAGAATATCGTTGATGTTTTTTCCTTTATACCTGACATCCAGCACCTCATCTTTGAAACGTTTTCCGCCGCAGCTTTCGCACACTAAAAAAACATCGGCCAGAAACTGCATTTCCACCCGGATGCTCCCTTCGCCCTGGCATTCATCGCAACGTCCGCCATCCACGTTAAATGAAAAATGGGAGGGCTTGAATCCCTGAATTTTGGATGCCTGCTGATCGGCAAAAAGCTTCCGGATTTCGTCATACGCTTTCAGGTAGGTTACCGGATTGGAGCGTGATGATTTGCCGATAGGATTCTGATCTACAAACTCTATGGCATGAATCACTTTCAGGTCGCCGGTGACAGCATCGTGCTGGCCGGTATGGTCTGCATAACCGCCCATCAGTTTGGTGATTGCCGGGAAAAGTATTTCCGAAACGAGCGATGATTTTCCGGAACCGCTGACTCCGGTAACGGCAGTCAGAGTATTCAGCGGGAATTTTACATGGATGTTTTTCAGGTTATTTTCCCGTGCGCCGATGACTTCAATGGAGTTACTCCATTTGCGCCGGAAGTCGGGCACTTCAATTTTCTCCGTGCCGGTCAGGTATTTTGTGGTCAGGCTTTCCGGTTTGTCGTGCAGCTCTTCAAGCGTTCCCTGAAAAACCACTTCGCCGCCGTGTTGCCCGGCAAAAGGTCCGATATCGATAATCTGCTCTGCCGCACGGATAATTTCTTCATCATGCTCAACCACAAGAACCGTGTTCCCGATTTTCCGGAGCCTTTGCAAAACGCCAATCAGCCGCTGGGTGTCGCGGGAGTGCAATCCGATGCTCGGTTCGTCAAGGATGTAGAGCGAACCTACCAGACTGCTGCCAAGTGATGTGGCGAGGTTAATGCGCTGCGATTCGCCGCCCGAAAGGGATGAGGAGAGCCGGTTGAGTGTCAGGTAGCCAAGTCCGACATCACATAAATAGGCAAGCCGGCTTTTGATTTCGACAAGGATTCGCCGGGCGATTTCCCGGTCGTGGGTTGTCAGTTCCAGATTGTCAAAAAATAGTTTCAATTCGGAAACAGGCATCAGAACAAGCTGCTGGATTGATTTTCCTGCCACTTTAATGTATCCTGCCTCCTTTCTCAGGCGGGAGCCTTTGCACTCCGGGCAGGTTGTTTTTCCGCGATAACGTGCCAGCATGACCCGGTACTGGATTTTGTAATTCTTTTCTTCCAGGTATTCAAAAAAGCGGTTCAGCCCTTTGAAATAGCGATTTCCCGTCCAGAGCAGCTCTTTTTGTTCGCCGGTGAGTTCATAGTAGGGTTTATGGATTGGAAATCCAAACTGATCGGCGGAATAGATGAGGCGGTCTTTCCATTTGCTCATTTTTTCGCCGCGCCAGCAGGCTATGGCTTCCTGATATACGGAGAGGGTTTTGTTCGGAATCACCAGGTCTTCATCAATCCCGATGGTTTTCCCGTAGCCTTCGCAGGTCGGGCAGGCGCCCACCGGGTTGTTGAAACTGAACGTGTGGACGGTAGGCTCTTCAAATGCAATCCCGTCCGCTTCAAAGCGGTTGGAAAAATGATGCGCCGTAACTTCACCATTCCGGTGAATTTTTATCACACATTCGCCGCGTCCTTCAAAAAATGCAGTTTGCACCGAGTCGGCAATCCGGCTTTGCGTATCCTGATCATCTTTAACTGCAATCCTGTCGATTACAATATGGCATTCGCCACTGCAGAAATCGTTGTTGCCGCTTTTCAG
>CAZVAD010000112.1:0-8990 GCA_964624645.1 uncultured Mariniphaga sp. | reverse complement strand
AATCACAAAGGAGGAACTGCTTGAATTGCTGTGAAGTTAGGATTGAGGATTGAGGATTGAGTATCAGGGAGGTTGCCGGTTTCGTTCAATATCGTTTTCATCTCATGCCTTGCAGGCAAGACGGAAAGGTAGTTGTCGGTAGCAGCAGTTTATATTTTATATTCCAGATATTGTTCAACTAATGAACTTACAAATTCAAAAGATATTTGTCTAACGGCAGGATAAATAGGTAGATTATTCGGTGATGTATTTTGTCCGTTGAGATTAAATTGTATGACATTGCTATTTTTGAATACTAAATATTTCTGTGGAGGATTGTCGTCCACGTGTGAATATCCATCGGTTATTTTTTTCTGATTGCTCGCAACTCATATCTTAACAATACATGAGTCGGGGAGCCAGCCTACGTTTCCGTCGGAGAGTTTGATCTCTTTCCAGGTGCCGGTACTGTCGGAGATTTCAACTTTCACCCCTTCGTAAAGCAGGAACAGGTCGGTGCTTCTTTCAGTTGGAGCGCTTTTAACCGTAACCCGCGGGCAAAAAACAATGGCATGTTTGCGCTGGTTGATTTTTTCCTTTTGCCGGGCGGCAAAGGAGAAGGTAAATCCTGAAAATATAATGGCTAAAATTCCAAACCAGAAGGCAAGACGCTTCAGCGCTGCGCTGCGTCCGAAAATGAAAAGACCAAGCAGTCCGAGAAAAAGAATGAATGAACCGATGCTGATTCCTGCCCAGCGGTCTGCCGGATAGAGATTGATGATCCGGGTGCGCCACCGCAGGAAAAAGGGTTGCGGAAGGGCGTTGATTTCAGTAACCACAAACTGGTTTGCCATGCGCAGATTGAATTCAATGTCCTCATCCTGCGGCGCAAGAAGCTGGGCGCGTTCAAGGTTCAGGATGGCCTGATTCATGTCGCCGGCTTTGTAGTAAGCATTTCCCAGATTGAAATAGAGCCTTGCCGATTCGTGCCCCGACTGTGAAATTTTCTCATACTCAGCAATTGCCTTATGATACTCTTCGGTGGTGTAAAAGGCGTTTGCCTTTTCCCAAAGCGCCTGAATGGAATCCTGGGCGCTTCCCGACAGGAAAAAGAGAATTCCGGCCAGCAGCAACAGATATTTATATGCCTTATTTTCAGTCATTTTCTTGAAATTATCGCTTAATTTGTTTTTCGAGTCTGCTCATGGTTGCCACAGCTTTTTTATACAGTCCGCTCCGCGCTTCGGAGCCGCCGGAAGGTGCATAGCGGGCAAACTCGCAATGCTCAATGATTTCCACGAAATCTCCGATAAGCGCTTCATCTACATTTCTGCTTTGCAGTCCGTCCAGGGCGCTCTCGCGACTGAGTGTCGCTACCGGAATGCCAAGCTTGTCGCTCAGATAACCCCAGAAAGCTTTCAGGATGGACTCGTGGAAAGCTTCATCCTGATTCTGTTTCATAAAGGTTGCGGCATCTTTCAGCCGCCTGACAGCCACCCGGTTGGCTTTTTTGTTCCGCATCAGCGCAACGTTGGCGTTTTCGCGCGCTTTTTTACGATAGATAAAGAAAAGCAAAATGAACAACAGGGCGCTGCCCCCATAAATACTGTAAAAAAAAGGCGTTCCGTAAAAAGTGGTTCCCTTTTTCCGCAGCATTGGATTTCCCTGGCGGATATACCGGATATCCTTTCCCAGAAGCTGAAGTTCTTCCCTGCGGCCTGCACTCATCAGGCTTGCAGCCTGATCGCCGGTTCCTTTCTCCACATGCAGCGAATATTCAGGCGTTGAACGGGTTACATAAGTTCCTGAAGAAGGGTCGAAAAAAGCAAAAGGAATGGACGGGATGGTATAGTCCCCTTCAAAACGGGGCTGAAAAAGATATTCGATGGTTTTGGCGCCGGAAACACCATTGGCGCCGGCATGTGCATTATCGGTTGTCCGCGGGTCATACACTTCAAAATCACTTGGAAGGCTCAACTCCGGACTGCGGATGAGCCGGAGATTCCCCGTTCCGTTGATGGTCAGCTTCAGGGTCACCGCATCGTTGGTGGTAACATTTTCAGCGCTCAGCTCGGAATTGATGTTGAAATTCCCCACACCGCCGTAAAAGTTTGCCGGCTGTGGCGGCAGGTCTTTCACATGGACACTGACGGGCTTACTGGTTACGGTTGAACGTGCGGTTTGCACTCCGCTGAAAAAATCATCGAAAAAGCTTCTTGGCCTGACACGCTGCTGCACCAATAAAGTCATACTGAACGGATTCACAGTGATTGTTCCGTTTTGCTGCGGAAACAAAACTGTCTTTTTCAGTATGCCCACCTGGTAAATCCGGTTGTTATACACCTCGCGGGTGAAATTGATCTGCCTTGGAATGTCAATATCCTGCGTGTAGAAACCCTCAAAAGTCGGCAGGTTGACCTCTTCAAATCCTGTAATCGGAATATTCGGGTCGGCATATAATTTAACCGTGGCGATAATCTGTTCGCCCCGGAAAACATTGCTTTTGTTCAGTTCCACACGCACAAAAAGATTGTCGCCGCCAAGGTCAACCGATTGTGAACCCTGTCTGGCATCCTCGCCCTGCGGAGCCTGTTGCTTCGGCTGCGACTGGGATTGCTTCGGCACCACCTGAATTTTCAGCGAATTGGATTCGGTAACTTTTCCGTCCACTTCAATGGTTGCCGGACGGATTTCAAAGCTGCCTTCAGCTTTTGCCCGTAAAATGTAGGTGTAGGAAAAAGTAACTTCGGTGGTTGTTTTTCCGTTGATGGTTTGAATACTGGTTGACTGCCCGGTGCTGGGGCCCATCAGCACATCAAAGTTGCTGGTCAGGTTGGAAGGCAGCTGAAGATTGGAGCCTTGCTGATTGATGGTGAAAGTGAGCCGGAATTGCTGTCCCATTTCCACCGCGTTGGGTGCAGACATCACAAACTGTGGCTGCTGTGCCTGAGCCGAAAAGAGCGCCAGGCTGAAAAAAATATATACTACTAATTTTCTTGTCATTCTGAATTACCACTCTTTTTCCGATCTTATTCTTTTGGCTTTGGCTGCCTGTTCTTTTTTCAGTCTGTCCTGAATTTCACGTTCATCGTTTTGCAAAGCCTGCAAAAGCTGTTCTGCGTCTTCACGTGATATTTTTGTTTGCTGTTGCTGTTGTTGTTGATTCTGGTTCTGCTGCTGGTCTTGCTGATCCCGTTGATTTTGATTTTGTTGCTGATCCTGATTCTGGTTTTGCTGGTCTTGATCCTGGTTCTGATCCTGATCCTGCTGATCCTGGTTTTGTTGATCCTGTTGGTCTTGTTGGTCTTGCTGATCCTGATTCTGTTGATTTTGCTGCTGCTCTTCCTGTTGTTTTTTCAGCATTTGCGCATAAGCCAGGTTGTACTTCGTGTCCAGGTCATCCGGGTTTTTGCGCAACGCCTCTTTGTAGGATTCAATGCTGTCATCGAAGCGCTGCTGCATAAGCTGGCTGTTTCCTTTGTTGTGCAGTGCACGCGCCTTCTCCAGGTCGGACTCCAGCTTTCCTGCCAGCTCATCAAACCTGTGCTCCGCATCTTCAAAACGCATCTGTTTGTAAAGGGCATCCGCCAGGTTGAAATTCCACTGTTCATTTTCAGGGCGCAGGTTCAGCGCTTTGCGGTATTCCTCTTCCGCCTGCCCGAACCGGATGGTGTCGAGCCGGGTGGTATCCCGGACTGCATCCATGAAAAGCTTGTTCCCGTTCCGGACAAACTTTCTTTCGTTTTGTCCGAAAACAGCAATGGAAAAAGTTCCAATCAGTAGAAGTAAAATAAGTCGTTTCATTTTAAACTATCCTTTTGGCGAAAACAATCTGATTTTCATCAGATACCTGTTTTTTCGCTCCAGTATAATAAATTCCAATAATAATAAAAACAATCCTGCTGCAAAAAAATACTGAAACTGATCGTCGTATTCCGAATAAACCAGAGACTCCATCTCCTCTTTCTGCATTTTGTTGATTTCGTTGAAAAGGGCGTTCAGTCCCACCTGTGCGTTGTTGGCACGGACGTAGATTCCCCTTCCGGCAGCGGCGATTTCTTCCAGTGTGGCTTCATCCAGTTTGGTGACGATCACGTTGCCTTCCCTGTCGCGCATGTAATCGGTCTGCCCGTCGCGCGAAACAGGAATGGGCGACCCCTGCGGCAGTCCCATGCCGATGGTATGCACAACAATGCCATTATTTGCAGCCTCCTGAGCTGCCAGAACCGGATCATCCTCATGGTTTTCACCATCGGTGATGATGATGATGGCTTTGTTTGCCTGTCCGCCCGGTGTGAATGAGCGCATCGCCATGTCAATGGAAGAGGCAATTGCCGTTCCCTGCCGCGGGACAATCTGCGTATTCACTGCGTCTAAGAACAGTTTTGCCGAATTGTAATCGCTGGTTATGGGAAGTTGTATGTAGGCCTCGCCGGCAAATACAATCAGCCCGATTTTGTCATCCTTCATCCGGTCAACCATTCTTGAAATGGCGCGTTTTGCGCGCTCCAGCCGGTTGGGCTGAATGTCTTCGGCAAGCATACTGTTGGAGACATCGAGCGCTATCATAATTTCAATGCCTTCGCGCTGAATTTTTTTCAGTTTTGAGCCAAACTGTGGCCGGGCGGCTCCCACAATGAAAAATGCCAGCGCCAGCATGAGCAGGAAGAACTTGAAAACAGGCCTGTTTCCGGAGACGAACGGCATCAGTTCAAAAATGGTTTGTTGCCTGCCAAAGCGGCGCAGCGCCCGTCTTCTGGAAATCCGCGACCAGATGAAAAAAATCGTCAGCAGCGGAATCACCGACAGCCACCACAAAAATTCAATATTTGCAAATCTGAACATTTCCATTTTTGTCGCCTTTTAGGGAATACTTCTGAAAACAGTGGTTCGTAAAAACAGGCTCGCAATGAGCAACAAAATCCCTGCCACCGCATAGGGCATAAACTCCTCAGAACGCCTGCTGAATTCGCGCACTTCAATTTTTGATTTCTCAAGCTGGTCAATCTCCTTGTAGATTTCTTCCAGTTTGGTATTGTTGGTTGCCCTGAAGTATTTTCCATCGGTGAGCGAAGCGATTTCCTGAAGCATTTTCTCGTCAATTTTCACTTCAATGTCGCGGAGTTGCGTGCCATAGGGGGTTGGCACGGGATAAGGCGCAGTTCCTATCGTCCCGACGCCGATGGTATAAACCCGGATTCCAAAGGTGCGGGCTATTTCGGCGGCGGTGATTGGCGCAATTTCCCCGGCATTATTTTCCCCGTCGGTGAGCAGAATGACCACCCGGCTCAGGGCATCGCTGTCTTTGAGCCGTGCAACGGCGGTTGCCAGTCCGTTGCCGATGGCGGTTCCGTCCTGAATGATTCCGGTTTTAATATCCTTGAAAAGATTGATAAGCACGGCGCGGTCTGTGGTCAGCGGGCACTGGGTGAAGGCTTCGCCTGCAAAAATAACCAGTCCGATGCGGTCATACTGCCGCCCGGAGATAAATTCCATCGCCACATTTTTTGCCGCTTCGAGCCGGTCGGGCGAAAAATCCCTGGCAAGCATACTGGTTGAAATATCCAGTGAAATGACAATGTCAATCCCTTCTGTCGTAACGTTCTCAAATTCAGTGGTCGATTGTGGCCGGGCAAGTACCGCCACAAAAGCGGCTATCGCCAGCATCTGAAGCAGAAAAACCAGATGCCTCAGGTAATGCCGGAGCGTTTTTGGCGCTTTCAATACCGGTGCAGTGGTTGAAATACGGATGCTCGCGGTATTTCTTTTCTGCCTGAAAACATACCATGCCGCCAGCGGCACAATGGCCAGCAGCAGCCAGAAAAATTCCGGGTTTTTAAATGTCAGTCCTTCAAACATCCTTCATTCTATTTAATATTTACCTCCTCAACCGTGTTGTCTGTTGATTCTTCGGGAGTCTCCGGATTTTTATCCTCCGGTTTGGTATCGTTTATAAAAAAATAGGCATTTACCAGTGTCAGATTGTCATCATCCGGGGTTGGCTGATATTTGGCAAATTTCACCAGATCGGCCAGTTTGAGCAGCTGGCTGAGATTCTGAAAAGTCTTGTCTTTCAGTAAATCCTTCTGCATACTGAAACTCTCAATGGTTTCATCCGAAGTTTGCTCCATTGCCGGAATATGAAACAATTCGTCAATATATTTCCGGAGCGTCTCTGTAATCTCGCTGTAATATTGCTTTGATTTGCCCGGTTGCTGCCACAACTTTTCCTTTTTAATCCGGTCAAGTCTGCGCAATGCAATGATGTGAGCCGGTTCCTTTGGCCTTTTGGGAAGGACAAAAATGGGTTGCTTGTTCATCCTTCGTTTGATGGCGTAGAAAATAAAAAAGAGAATTGCCGCAATCAGCATTACCCCGAAAACATAGGGGAGCGCTTCCTTGAGCGTTACCGGCGCATCATAAGGCATTTTTATATCGGTTGGCCCGCGCGATGTGTCTATTTCAAAGGAGTGCACATGAAGTGTGACCCCGTTTGCAGGGATGGAGTCCATCCGGTTTTCCAGATCAATTTTAAACCACATGGGCGGAATATAGTAGGAGCCGCTGTCAAATGCCGTGATGATGAATGACTGAATCTGCTTCTGAAAATTTTCGTCATCCAGTTCAAAAGTGTCAATCTTTCCGCGGCTCAATACCTCTATATGATCGGCAAGCACATCGGGAACTGCGGGAAAAGTGACATTTACATTTTTCGGATGATCGATTTCAAGAAACAGCTTCACCTGATCGCCAAGCAGGATGTTGGTCGAGTCAATGGTTGCGGTGGCCTTAATCCGTTGCGCACTGGCTGTCGTTGCAAATGCCAGCAGTATGAACAATGATAATATTTTCCGTTTCAGGTGCATAATCATTTTACAGTTTTACAGCTCTTTTCCTGAACAGAGCCATCAGGGATTTTACATAATCATCTCTTGTGTTGATTTCCGCATAGTCCACGCCGCATTTTTTAAACATTCTGTCTAACCGTGCCCTTTGGTCTTTCCAATGATTGGAATAAATTCTTCGGATTTTTCGCGAATTGGTGTTTACCATAACATAATTTCCGGTTTCGGCATCTTTCATTTTTACCATTCCAATGGGGGGCAGTTCCGCTTCGCGGTCATCGTAAATCTTCAGCGCCACCACATCGTGTTTGTTGTTGGCGATGGAAAGCGCAAGCTCCAGATCGGGGTGCTCATCCATGAAGTCGGAGATGATAAAAGCGGTGCATCTTTTTTTGATGGCATTGGTGAGGTAACGGACGGCATCGGTGATGTTTGTGTCGGATTGCTGCGGACGAAAATCAATCAATTCGCGGATAATGTGCAGAATGTGGGTTCTTCCTTTTTTGGGCGGAATAAACTTTTCGATGATCCCGGAAAAGAAAATCACCCCGATTTTGTCGTTGTTCTGAATGGCTGAAAAAGCGAGAATTGCCGAAATTTCGGCAATGATGCTTTTCTTCATCTTTTCGGATGTTCCGAAATCACGCGAACCGCTCACATCGATGAGCAGCATGACCGTCAGTTCCCTTTCCTCTTCAAAAATTTTGACGTAGGGATGGCTGTAGCGGGCGGTTACGTTCCAGTCGATATTGCGGATGTCATCGCCAAACTGGTATTCGCGCACTTCCGAAAATGCCATGCCTCGCCCCTTAAAAGCGCTGTGGTATTCCCCCGCGAAAATATTCCGCGATAACCCCCGCGTTTTAATCTCAATCTGCCGTACCTTTTTTAATAAATCCGTTGTTTCCATAGAACTACCCTTTTTCCTCCGGGAAAAAGCGATGAACAAATATTTTATTCAAATTCTTCATTTGTTGGAATGAAAGTTTTTTCATTTTGAAAAAACGAGCCGTTTTATGGCACTTCCACCGTATTCAGAATGTCCGTGATGATTTCTTCCGAAGTGATGTTGTTTGCTTCCGCCTCATAGCTCAACCCGATGCGGTGGCGCAGCACATCGCGGCAAACCGCCCGCGCATCTTCCGGAATGACATAGCCGCGGCGCTTGATGAATGCGTAAGCTTTGGCTGCCTGTGCCAGACTGATGCCTGCACGGGGCGAAGCGCCGTAGGAAATCATTTCCCGGTATTTTTCCAGATTGTAATCCTGCGGTTCACGGGTGGCAAATACAATATCCACAATGTATCTCTGAATTTTTTCGTCGATATAGACATCTTTTACCACTTCGCGCGCTTTCACAATGTCTTCCGGCTTCAGGATGGTTGATGTTTCGGGGAACTGCTTCAGCAGGTTTTGCTGAATAATCATTTTTTCTTCCTCTTTCGTCGGATAGCCGATCACAACCTTCAGCATAAACCGGTCAACCTGCGCCTCGGGCAGGGGATAGGTGCCCTCCTGCTCGATGGGATTCTGGGTGGCCATCACCAGAAACGGCTCTTCCAGTTTGAAGGTGGAATCGCTGATGGTGATCTGGCGCTCCTGCATGGCTTCCAGCAATGCCGACTGCACTTTGGCGGGGGCGCGATTGATCTCATCCGCCAGAATGAAATTGGCGAAAATCGGTCCTTTTTTGATGGAAAACTCCTCTCTTTTCTGGCTGTAGATCATGGTTCCCAGCAAGTCGGCAGGGAGCAGGTCGGGTGTGAACTGGATGCGGGCAAACTTGGCGCTGATGGTGTTTGCCAGCGATTTGATGGCAAGTGTTTTTGCCAGCCCCGGCACGCCTTCCAACAAAATATGCCCGTTGGACAACAGTCCGATGAGCAGACTTTCCACCAGATGCTTCTGCCCGACAATCACCTTGTTCATTTCCAGGGTGACCATGTCAACAAACGAACTTTCCTGTTGAATCCGTTCGTTCAGCTCTTTAATATCCACTGTCTGATTCATATCCTGTAATTGAATTCTTAAAGTTTTCAGTTAATTATTTTGACTAAAATAGCCTCATTTTTTAAGAGCGCGAATTTAAAGCATTGGAAAGTAAAAAACGTTTATATTAAGTTAAAATATATTAAGAGAGGGCCAAAGAATCTTGTGTAAAGCATG
>CAZVAD010000111.1:1305-9048 GCA_964624645.1 uncultured Mariniphaga sp. | reverse complement strand
TTGACAGCTGCACTGATTTTAAGATTATCAGCAAGATTGTAAATACCGTTTACCCCGATTGTTTTTCTGGAATAATCTGTATTGGGCATGATGCCTTCATTAGTCAGATTTCCTAAGGAGACACGAAAGTTTGCTTTGTCGTAATTCCCGTCAAATGCAACATTGTTGGACTGGCTGAATCCGTTCTGGTAAAAATTCTTTTGCCTGTCGGGATAAGCCACAACCGGTTGAAGAGTCGTTCCACCATTGGATACAAGCGATTTGTCCCATTGATAGGAGTCGGGGAATGTTCCGTCAAGTATTGCTCCCCAGGATTCATTCTCTGTTTCCCCTAAATTATGGGAACCTGCTTTACCCGAAGCAAACATTGTCTGAAACGGAACAAAATGATAAGGATTGTCCAGTGTATAAGAGGTATTAAATGAAACGCCAATACCTTTTTTTGCACCTTTCCCGGATTTTGTCGTGATCAGTACCACTCCGTTTCCGGCTCTTGAACCATACAGCGCTGCTGCACTGGGTCCTTTCAGGATTGATATGGACTCAACATCTTCTGTGTTTAAATCCGAAATGGCATTCCCCATGTCTGAATCTTTGTAGTTGTTGTTGATTCCGTTTGAAACGGGAACTCCATCAATAACAAAGAGAGGCTGATTTGAAGTGTTTAAAGAACTTGCCCCCCGGATGATCATATTTACAGAAGAGCCGGCAAGTCCGTACATCTGGGACACCTGAACGCCTGCAGCTTTTCCTGCAATGGCATTCAATACGCTTCCCTGTGGGGTTTCGGTGAGCAACTCACCGCTGACTTCACCCACTGAATATCCCAGGGACTTTTTCTCCCGGGTTATACCAAGAGCCGTTACAACCACATCACCCAGGCCAATCACATCTGCCATCATGGTTACATCAATGGTCGTTTTGTTTCCCACAGCAATTTCCTGTGCCTGCATACCCACAAATGAAAATACCAGTATGGCATTTTCCGGGATATTCAGAAGGGTATATTCGCCATCGGTGTTGGTTACTGTGCCGTGGCTTGTCCCTTTGACTAAAATTGTAGCTCCGGGCAAAGGTTCCCCGGAGAGTTCTGTAACTTTCCCTGAAACAGAGCGTTGCTGCTGAGTTGCATCGCTCATCACAATAGTTTGGGCATTACTCAATGCGATTTGCCTGTCTTCAACCTTATAGGCTATCATGGAGCCTTCGAAAATCTCTTCAAGAATTTTTGAAACAGGTTTGTTCTTGCATTTTATTGTCCGGTTTTGAGTAACGTCAACTACTGTAGCATCGTACATAAAACGGAATTCCGTTTGTTCCTCGATTGTCTCCAGTATTTTCTGGATAGATTGCCTCTCCATGTTCAGGCTGACTCGCGTTGCCTGGGCATAACTATCCAACGCAAAAGCCTGCGTAATACCGATCGTTATTAAAAACAACACAATCCTCATAACTTTCCACCATTTAGCTTTTCGGAATTTTTGCCACTCCGAAAAAATTTTACATTGATTTTTTTTCATACTTTTACAATGATTTGGATTTTTTTTGATTCAAATTTACTTTGCCTCGCGTTTTTGACAAGCAGAGGCAAAAACTCACAAGAGGAGATGTTTGCGGCATCTCCTTTTTTTGTCAATTTTTAATTTATTTCATCTCATAGGCATACTGATTTTTATATGTTTTACAAGTTATTTTTTATCAATAAAAATTATTGGGAGCATGTCCGTGTCAGAATTGTGATTTATTCTGCATTTTAACGGACAGGAATACTCAATGAGCCTGAAAATCTGCTCATAGCTTTCGTGTTGGATCGTTCCGGTAAATATGGATTCATACACCCGGTTGTTCATAACTTCAATGTCCACATTATACCAGCGTGAAAGTTTTTCAAAAACATTTTTTATAGGTTCATTTCTAAAAATCAACAGGCCGTCTTTCCAGGATGAGTACCGGTTGATATCTATTGTTGTAACATTCATTGAGTTTTCAGAAAGGTTGTAGCAAGCCAGTTCATCCGGGTGCATGGTGTAGTTGAATGATACCGATTTCCGGTGATGCAGTTCAACTTTACCCGATTCAAGCGCAACACCCACCCTGCCGGTTTCGGGATAAGCATTCACGTCAAATGCGGTTCCCGTTACCGAAACCATTAAATCTCCGGTTTGTACAGTAAACGGAGTGCTTTCGTCCGGGGCAACCTCGAAAAATGCCTGACCTTCAAGAAGGACTTCCCTCTTGTTTTCAGAGAAATTATCGAAGTAAGTGAGCGTCGTGCCTGAATTTAACCAAACTGTTGAACTATCGGGTAAAACGACCATCGAACGCTGGCCGTTTTTCGTGATTACGGTTGTTGCCCTGTTTTTCATCTGTTGAACCTCAGGAGCGAAAAAACTTTTCAGAAAGAAAAAGTAAAATGCAAATCCGGTAATGAGCAGCAGCATGGCTGCGTAGGAAAGTAACCGTGGAATATCCCGCCTCAATTCCTTCATTTTTTTTTGACGGATTCCTTTTTTTATGTTTTGAAATATTGTTTCGGAATTGATGTAACCCGGAATTGGGTATTCGGAAGATTCCCAGATGTTTTCAAGAATTTCATTGATTTCATCATTCCCTTTCTTGCTGTTCAACATGCGGAATAACAGAAGTAAATCCTCTTTTGAACAGGACTTGGAGTGAAAATCTTTTATGTTTTTTTGAAAATTCATTCCAGCTCTTTGCATTAACCTATATAAGTAATACACTTCAAAATGCAAAAACTATTACTCCGATCCGGATTATTTTTAAAATAATTGAAAATAATCATTTATTATCGGCAAAATGAAAAGAGCATTCAGCAGGTTGTGTTCTTTCAGCTTTTCTTTCATAAAGTTGTTCGCTTTGAAAAGCTGGTTGTCCACGGTGATTACAGAAATATGCAGTTTTTCTGCAATTTCTTTTCGTGACAGGCTTTCAACTTTTCTTAGCCGGAAAATCTCTTTGCGCCTGGGGGGCATTTCATCAATAATTGCGTTGATGATATCGAGCGTTTCCTTGTAAATGATATAGTCATCTGTTTTGTCAGGCGAAATTTCATTTGCATATTCAAGGTAATTTTCAAAAATCCTTTGATTTACTTTTTTCCTGTTGTGATTTAAAAATGAATTTTTGGCAATTTTAAAAAGATAGGCATCAAACGGATAGCCCTCAATAAAATCCTCACGCTTTTCCCAGATTTTTATAAAAGATTCCTGCACAATTTCTTCAGCGTCTTCTTTGGAATTGAGCAGGTGCATTAAATAGGCATACAACTTTTTGTGGTAGAGTTGGAAGAGCTTTTCAAAAGCGTCTGAATTGCCGTTTTTAAAAGCTTTTATGAGTAATATTTCATTTTCCTTAGGATACAAGAACCAATTAATTTAACAGAAAACAAATATATCAAATCATTTTGAAAATCACATATTTTTCAGGCAATACAGGAGACTAAAAAAGTATATTTTGCCTTATTCAGGTATTGACGGGGCGACTTGAAGTCACCCCGTCAGTGATGTATTATAGTTTATATACCTGATTGCTGCTCTCTTTTATCATATTTTGCAAATCCACAATAAGCGGGGCGTGATGTTGAATAACTTCAACATCAAAAACTTTATGTTTGGTGGTGAGTACCACGCAATCCGCCTGTTGCAGTTTTTCAGTTGTCAGTTCCACCGAATTGAATTTCAGTCCTTTATTTGTGGTGATTTTTGGAATATAGGGGTCGTGATATTCCACAATGCCCCCTTTGTGGGTGGTAATATCCATAATTTCCAGCGCCGGCGATTCACGCTCGTCATTGATTTCCGGTTTGTAAGCCACGCCAAGGAAAAGGATTTTACTGCCGTTCACGGATTTTTTATGGCGGTTGAGTGCGGTTGCAATTTTGATATACATATAGTGCGGCATGCGCATGTTGATGTGTCCGGCGGTGTGAATCATGCTCAGGTCAAAATCGTATTGCTTCGCAATGTATTCCAGATAAAAGGGGTCAAGTGGAATGCAGTGGCCGCCGATTCCCGGTCCGGGATAGAACGCCTGAAAGCCGAATGGCTTTGTTTTGGCGGCATCAATCACTTCCCAGATATTGATGTGCATCTTCCCTGAAAGCAGCGCCAGCTCGTTAACCAGACTGATATTTACCAGGCGGTAGGTGTTTTCCAGAATCTTCACCATCTCTGCAACACGTGGCGAAGAGACAGGATGCATGGTCTCAATGGATTTGGAATATATTTTCATTCCGATTTCCAGAGAGTCAGGCGTCAGGCCGCCGATTATTTTAGGCGTATTTCGGGTGTGAAAATTGATATTTCCCGGATCAACCCGTTCGGGCGAATAGGCGAGCCAGAACTCTTTGTCCGCTTCAAGGCCGCTTTCTTTCAGAATGGGTAGCATGAAATCTTCGGTGGTGGTGGGATAAGTTGTGCTTTCCAGACAGATAAAAGTGCCGGGTTTCATGTGCAGGCTGATTTCCCTGCACGCATCTTCGATGTAGTGCATGTCGGGTTTGCGGAACCGATCGAGCGGCGTCGGCACGCAAATCAGCAGGGCATCGCACGCACCAATTCTGGAAAAATCGGTTGTGGCGCTCAGGGCAACATCTTCCACAACTTTGCGAAGCGCCGCATCGCGGATATCCCGGATGTAGTTGTCGCCGTGATTGATTTTGTCCACTTTTTCAGGATTTTTATCAAATCCAATGGTTTTGAGTCCGGCTTCGGCAAAATTTACGGCAAGCGGCAAACCAACGTATCCCAGGCCAATTACGCCAATCACTTCCTGATTGGCATCAATTTTTGACAGGAGCTGCTCTTTATGGTTCATGTCTATACTATTTGTTGTTTAAAATATCTGAATTCTGTGTGAATCTGCAAATTTACAGATTTGGAGGTTCACGGTAAAACTCCCGGTACCATTCAATGAATTTTTTTATCCCTTTTTCCAGGGAAGTATCCGGTTTATATCCCATTTCGTCCATTAATCCGGATACATCGGCTTCCGTACTGTAAACATCACCGGGTTGCATGGGCAAGAATTCCCTGATTGCTTTTTTGTTCAGCGCATTTTCAATTGCTGAAATGAAATCCATCAATTTCACCGGAGAGGAATTTCCGATATTGTATATTTTATAGGGCGCCGCGGCGCTTTCCTGAATATCCGGTCTTGGCGGATGGTCTGTCACGCGCAAAATTCCCTCAACAATATCATCAACATAGGTGAAGTCCCGTTCCAGATTGCCATGATTAAAGACCTTGATGGGCTGCTCTTTCAGAATTGCTTTTGTGAACAGAAACGGAGCCATGTCGGGGCGTCCCCACGGACCGTAAACCGTGAAAAAACGCAATCCCGTTGTAGGTAGCCCAAACAGATGACTGTAGGTGTGCGCCATGAGTTCGTTGCTCTTTTTTGTGGCGGCATACAGGCTGACCGGATGGTCTGTGTTGTCGCCGGTACTGAGCGGCATTTTTCTGTTGTTACCATACACACTGGAGGAACTGGCATAAACCAGGTGCCTGATATTGTTGTGCCGGCACGATTCAAGAATATTCATGAACCCGGCAATATTGCTGCTGACATACACCTGCGGGTTTTGCAGGCTGTAACGCACACCGGCCTGTGCCGCCAGGTTGCACACCATATCAAATTTTTCCTGCGCGAACAGTTGGCTGAGTTGCTCACGGTCTTCCAGGTTCATGCGCCAAAAGCTGTAACCCGGATACCTGGAGCTTTGTATTTTGATATGCCATTTTTCTGCTTCATTAGAGATGCCGGTTTCGGCCAGACGCGCAAATTTCAGGCTGACATCACCCAAATCATTGATGTTGTCAATTCCCACAACAGTATCTCCGCGTTCAAGAAGGCGCTTTGCAAGATGGAATCCGATAAATCCGGCGGTGCCGGTAACTAATATTTTCATGGTTATCTGTCTCTGTGAAATGGATGTTTTGCCAGTGGTAGCGCAGCCATTGGATGGTAGTCCCCTTTTAGTCCCGCGGGGCGGTTGTTCCGGATGCTGTAAACGGTATGAATTGCTTTTTGTGCATCGCTGATGCGGAAACCTTTCCCGGCAAGAATCTTTTCGTAACTGCGTGTGTGCAATTCGGTAAAACCGTCGCTGAATTCAAAGGTTTCACCATCAACCGTTACGGAGCGGAATGTGCGCCCGCCCTGCTGTTTTATCTCTTCAGGAATGGTTTGGTGGTTTATGCTGAGGAACCAGCGCACACGCGCTTTTTCAAGTTCCAGAAAACCGGCAGCCCGGTCATGTTCGTGCAAATGCACAATGTTTTGACGAACGTCTCCGAAAATCCAGGTGAGCATGTCGAAAAAATGAATGCCGATGTTTGTTGCCACGCCCCCTGATTTTGAAATATCGCCTTTCCAGCTGGTGTAATACCAGTGTCCGCGGGAAGTGATGTAGGTGAGGTCCACATCATAAATTTTACCGGGCGGGTCGTTGTCAATCTTGCTTTTCAGTTGAATGACGCCCGGATGAAGGCGCAGTTGCAGAATATTGTAAATGTTTTTTCCGGTTTCCTGTTCAATTTCGCTGAGGGCATCCAGATTCCACGGGTTAAGTACAATCGGCTTTTCGCAGATCACGTCGGCGCCTGCGCGCAATCCGAAGCGAATGTGCGCATCGTGCAGAAAGTTTGGGGAGCAGACACTGACGTAGTCAATTTTGATTCCCTTGCGGCGGAGTTTGTCCACATGGCGGTCGAACCGTTCAAATTCAGTGAAAAAATCCGCTTCCGGGAAATAGCTGTCCATGATGCCGGCGCCATCGTATGGGTCAAGTGCGGCAATGAGGTTGTTGCCCGTAGCTTTGATGGCTTTCATGTGGCGGGGAGCAATATATCCGGCAGCGCCGGTGAGCAGAAAATTTTTCATGGACGGGTAATTCTTTGCAGTTTTAACTTTTGTATGTGCATAACAGAACGGATTGTTTTTGTCAAAATTTCAACGGAAGCCTCTTTTTGTCTTTATTTCTCTGATTTGCTAACTTTTCCGTTTTTCAGAATGTATTCATCGGCACTGCCGGGACAATGTGCAATTCCTCTTTCATCGAAATTCAGCCTGTAACCAGATTCGCTCATCCAACCGGTTTGCCGTGCCGGATTTCCAACCACTAAAGCATAGTCGGGCACGGGTTTGGTAACGACGGCGCCGGCGCCGATGAAGGCATAACTGCCCATGTTGCTTCCGCACAGAATAGTGGCATTGGCGCCAATGGTTGCGCCTTTTCCCACATGGGTTTCTGTAAATTCATTTTTCCGGCTGATTGCCGAGCGCGGATTGATTACGTTAGTGAATACTGCGGAAGGCCCTATGAAAACATCGTCATCGCAGGTGACACCCGTGAACAGGGATACATTGTTCTGAATCTTTACATTTTTTCCGAGAATGACCCCGGGCGAAACCACCACGTTCTGCCCGATATTGCAGTTCTCACCAATCACACAACCGGTCATGATGTGCGAAAACAGCCAGATTTTGGTTCCCGCCCCGATGGTGCAACCCGGTTCAATAACGGCTGTTTCGTGTGCAAAATAGTTGTTTCCTGTCATGGTTGCGAATTTCGCTATTTTATTAAAACTGGCGAAGCTAATTCCTGAAATTTTTTATTGTGCTGATAATCCGGCCCTGAATTTCTTCGGTCAATTCCGTGTGCATGGGAATGGAAAGGACGGAGTCACAGAGCATTTCGGTATGCTTTAGCCGGAAATCCGG
>CAZVAD010000111.1:0-1205 GCA_964624645.1 uncultured Mariniphaga sp. | reverse complement strand
TTTTTTTTCTGCCCGTGGGCGGCAATCATCCGGCAGCGCTCTGCAAGGCGCGGGTCATTGGTTGTGAGCGCACCGCCGTCGCCAAAGGTTCCCAAATTTTTTGTAGGAAAAAAGGAGTTACAGCCGATGTGTCCGGTTGTTCCGGTTTTTTTTGTCCGTCCGTCTGAAAGAACGGTTTCACTGCCTAAGGCTTGTGCATTGTCTTCAATGACATATAAATTGTGTTTCTCAGCCAATTGCATGATCGATTCCATATCAGCGCCCTGCCCGTAGAGATGAACTGCGATAATGGCTTTTGTACCGGGCGTGATGGCTTTTTCAATCTCTTCAGCATCAATGTTGAAAGTTTGCGGGTCAACGTCAACCATTACCGGTGTGAGTTGAAGCAGCGCTACGGTTTCGGCGGCAGCCACATATGAAAATGCCGGGAGAATCACTTCGTCGCCGGGTTGCAATTCCAGCGCCATCAAAGCAATCTGCAAGGCATCTGTTCCATTTCCGCAGGAAATGACATGATTCACACCGAGATATGCTGCCAGATTTTCCTCAAACCGGCTCACTTCCGGTCCTTTAATGTATTGTGCAGAAGCTGCACAACGAATCATTGCCGTATCAATTTCTTTTTTAATTTTCAGGTATTGATTGCGGAGATCAACCATCGGGATGTTCATATTCAACGTTTTTTACAGCGTTTTAATTTCGTTCTCAATACATTCGACTTCATAAAAAGTACGTTTGAGGGATTCGTCAATTTTTATCAATTCCACAATGTGTGAATAGGATAACTTAGTAATAATATTTTGAGTGGCTTTTGAATTTTTCGTTGGATAATGGAGATTTGATTCTTGGGACAGTGTCCCAAGAATCTCCTCAGATAGGTAGCCCTTGAATTTTTGGGACACTGTCTCAAAAATTTGTGGATATATTGTATAAAATTGTCTGCAACGGGACAACTCCGGCGAAGTTAATCCACGAATATTTATTTTTTCAGAAAGCCTGCCGAGTAATGAGGAGCCATATTTTGCCCGGTCTTCACCATTTTGTTCAAACTCAACAATATAGTAGCCAATAAGCCAGTTTCGAATAGTAAGTGTCTGGTTCACGGCATTTATAGCTGAATGCTGTAAATGTTCATGCAGACGGCGAACGGACGAAACAAGTTTGCCGAAATTGCTTGTTTTATTTGTATTCATAATTCATACGGA
>CAZVAD010000110.1:0-9198 GCA_964624645.1 uncultured Mariniphaga sp. | reverse complement strand
GTGTCTTTTTTTCAGCAGATTGTTCCTCCGGTGCACTTTCCGTATCTGCTTCTCCGTGCTCTGCTTCTGTTTCTATTTCTGATTCAGATTCAGCGGAGGTTTCTTCTTCCGCAACCTCGTCGGCAGAGGAAGTTTCATCGTCGGCATTTTGTTCAGCTGCAGGAGTTTCAGTTTCAGTTTCAGCTTCAGCTTCAATTTCAGTCTCAGGCTCAATTTCTTTTTCCTGAGACTCCTCGCCGGCTTTCGTGTCGGCAACGTCTTCGTTTTCTGCTTCTGCTGACTGTCTTTCAGGCTCTTTTGCAGCTTCTGCCGGAGTATCTGTTTCGGTCTCTAAAATATTTTCCGGGTCTTCAGCAGGAATTTCTTCCGGACCGGAGACTTCATCCTGTGGTGCCGGTTCATCTACAGCCGGCGTTTCAACGCTTTCGGCTTCTTCATGGGGTGTATTCGTATTTTCATCAGAGATTTCAGGATTTTCAGCTTCAGGTTGAACGGCCTGTTCTGCCATATCCTTTTTTCCAGTTGAATCAGAAGAATTTCCGGGAGACTCCCCCCCGTCATTCTGCGCATGCTCTAACCCTTGCGGGTCTTTAAGTTTTTCAGGTTCCATCTGTTAAAATTTAATACCATGTATTTAATGGTGTGCGTAAATAACAATTCAGGCTACGAAAATAGGGAATTGCACTTTAATACTCAAAGATTTTGAAAATCTATTTTTTATTCCGAAGAAATAAGGTTGCATTTTTTTTAATTTCCACTGCCTGTCAACATTCTTCACAAGTTAACATATTCTCAAAAAGTATGCTGCAAAACATCTGCAAAAGTTTAGCTTCCAGTAAAATATATTTTTATTCACTTTTTAAATTGTTATTTTAGCGGTAGAATTTTAACGCACACGATTAAATATGTAGTTTCAAAAAATCTAAAACAATCAATAAAATGAAAATCTTTTTCCTGAGCAACCAAAACTCCTGCAGAAGTCAGATGGCCGAAGCCATTCTGAGAAGTTACGGCGGAAGCCTGGAAATTTTTTCTGCAGGAATTTTCCCATCAGACCATGTGAGCGATATTGCCATTGAGGTGATGGCAGAAAAAGGCATCAATCTGGAGCCGCATATTCCGGAGCACTACACCAAATTTGACAACATGGAGTTCGACTACCTGATTACCGTCGGAGACGGCACGGTTGAAGAATTGAGAATTCCACCGATAAAGTATAAGCGAAAAATGCACCTCGGATTTCACAATCCCTACTCAAATTCCCGAAATCAGGAAGAGATCAGGCAAAAATGCCGCGAAATCCGTGATGAGATCATGTCCGAAATGGAGTATTTCTACCACCGGATGCTGCGTTCTGAAAAAGAGAAATCCCGTTAACCCAAAACCATCTTTTCCACCTCGCCGGGAGTGATTGGAACGCGGGTACCAAGAATCTCGCTTCCCGTTCCGGTAATCAGCAAGTTGTCCTCTAACCGTATGCCTCCAAAACCGAAATAGGTTTTGACTTTGTCGAAATTAATAAAATCCGCATGGGTCTTTTCCCTTTCCCACTGATTGATGAGCTCCGGAATAAAATAAATCCCCGGTTCATTGGTAACAACAAATCCCGGTTGTAATTTTCGCCCCATGCGCAGGGAAGCAAGTCCGAACTGAGAAGAAGGACGGGTTTCCTCATCAAACCCCACGTAAATCTGTCCCAAATCTTCCATGTCATGCACATCAAGCCCCATCATGTGCCCCAGCCCATGCGGAAAAAACAACGCATGCGCGCCGTTTGTAACCGCTTCTTTCACATCCCCTTTCATCAGTCCAAGCGCTTTCAGTCCTGTTGCAATTACTTCGCTCGCCGCCAGATGCACAGACTTATACGTTACTCCGGGCCGGGCAAGCGCAGTGGCTTTGTCGTTCGCGGCCAGCACAATTTCATAAATTTCACGTTGCTGTGTGGAAAATTTCCCACCCACGGGCGTTGTACGCGTAAAATCTGAGGCATAGTGTCTTCCCGTTTCTGCACCGGCATCCACCAACATGAACCGCCCTTCCTGCAAAATCTGTGAATGGTCGTGATTATGAAGCGTTTCGCCGTTCTGCGACAAAATTACCGGAAAAGAGACCATTCCGCCTCCGGCAATTGCAATGCCCTCAATAATTCCTGCGATGTATTGCTCGCTGACACCGGGCCGGGCAAGCTTCATGGCGGCAACATGCATCTCATAACCGGTGGCACAGGCTTTTTTTATCTCTTCAACTTCCACCGGCTCTTTCACCGAACGCAAATCAACCACAGCGCGAATCAGCTCAAGAGAAGCATATTCCCCGGTGCGCAAAGCAGAAATACCGGTCAGTTGCTCCAGCCGGATTTTATTCTCAGCCCGGTATGGCGGCAGGAGATGGATTTTCCTGCCCTGCCGGATGGCATCTGAAATATAACCATTCAGCCGGGCAAGCGGCGCCGTGTCGGCAACTCCGACTCTGGCAGCATTTTCCTGAAGCGGAACCTGTGGCCCCATCCAGATAATATCATCAATATCCACGTCGTTTCCAAAAATAATTTCTTTGCCGCTGTCGAAATCAATTATCGCTACCAACCCGGGAAAATCCAACCCAAAAAAATAGAGAAACGAACTGTCCTGCCTGAAATGGAATGTATTGTCGGCATAATTCATCGGCGACTCCATGTTTCCTAAAAACAATGCCAATCCACTGGCAATCTTACTTTTAAGCTTATTCCTCCGGTTAATGTAAATCTCTTTATCAAACATATTCTTTAATTTTTTATCAACTGCCCACGAATATATAATTTTTCAAACGATTAAATTATTTTTTTTCAAAAGTATTGCCCGACACCCATCTTTCCAAAAATCGTCTCAACCAATCACCCGTAGCTCAAACCGGGAAAAAACAAGAAGAGAGCACCACCATGCCAGCCAAACGAAAAAAACGATTAATTTCGTCTGATGGATTCATGCAGGCTGCCAATGAATTTACAAAACAAACAAAACATTATACATACAACTCATAATCAACAAATAACAATTATGCACACGTTCAAAAAAATTCTTTTCACTGTTTTTTTAAGTTTTATTCTTCTGATACCGTCTCAGGAAGTAAAAAGTCAGACTACCGGAAAAACGTATGATCTCGTGATTTATGGCGGCACTTCAGCCGGAATTGCAGCTGCCATTCAAAGTTCACGCATGGGGAAATCGGTTGTGGTGCTTGAGCCTTCCGGCCGCATTGGCGGACTGACCACCGGCGGATTGGGGCAGACCGACATCGGGAACAAACAGGTTATCGGCGGCATTTCGCGTGAATTCTACCAGAACATTAAACGCTATTATGAAAAGCCCGAGAACTGGAAGTGGCAGAAAAAAGAAGATTATCTTGCGTATGGATCGAGAAGTTCCTTAGCCGGCGAAGACGCCATGTGGACTTTTGAGCCGTCGGCGGCGCTGAAAGTATATGAAGAAATGATTGCGCCCGAAAAGATTGACATTATTTATAATCAGCGGCTCAACCGGGCAAACGGCGTAAAAAAACAGAATCAGAAAATCACTGAAATTGAAATGGAGAGCGGTGAAAAATATCGTGGAAAAATGTTTATTGACGCCACCTATGAAGGCGACCTGATGGCAGCCGCCGGAGTGAGCTATACCACCGGGCGCGAATCCAACAGCAAATATGGCGAAACATTGAACGGAGTTCAGGCAAACAAGGTGAGCGCCACCCTGCGGGGAACAATTTCAAAGAACGGAATGCACCACAATTTCATTGATGGCGTTGATCCTTATCTTGTTAAAGGCGATCCATCAAGCGGTTTGCTGCCGTTCATTGTTGAGGGAGGCCCCGGGATTGATGGCCGCGGCGATAAAGGGATTCAGGCCTATTGCTTCCGGATGACCCTTACCGATCATCCCGAAAACCGGATTCCATTCCAAAAGCCTGAGGATTATAATGAACTTGAATACGAACTGCTGTTCCGGAATTACGAGGCTGCCGAAGGGCCGGTTGAAAAAATGTACAGCTACGGCGATCCGCTGGTTCCGTGGATTAACTCAGCCATGCCCAACCGGAAGACGGACACCAATAACCAGAAAGGTTTTTCAACCGATTTTGTCGGGCAGAATCACGACTATCCCGAAGCGACTTATGCCGAACGGGAAAAAATCATTGAGCGGCACCGCAGCTATCAGCAGGGACTGATGTGGACACTGGCGTATCACCCGCGGATTCCTGAAAAAGTGAGAAATGCGGTATCAAAATGGGGAACCTGCAAAGACGAGTATGAGCGCGAAGACGGATGGCAGGGGCAACTCTATATCCGCGAGGCAAGGCGCATGGTCAGCGACTATGTGATGTCGCAACGCAATTGCGAAGGGTATGAAATCATTGAGGATCCGGTGAGTATGGCGGCTTACGGAATGGATTCGCATCATGTGCAGCGTTTTGTGGATGCCAACGGATACGTTCAGAATGAAGGGAACGTTGAAGCGTGGGGATTTCCGCCCTACCCTGTCAGCTATCGCTCCATCATCCCCAAAAAAGGAGAATGCAGCAACCTGCTTGTTCCGGTGTGCGTAAGTTCCACGCACATAGCATTCGGCTCCATCCGGATGGAACCGGTATTTATGATTTTAGGACAATCGGCTGCCACAGCGGCTGCGCTTGCAATCGAGAACCAAACCGATGTGCATTCCCTTGACTATAATCTACTGAAAGAGAGGCTCCTGAGGGACAAGCAAATTTTATCTCACGAAGCAAAAAAGTAGAATAATGAGTGATGAGTAATGAGTAGTGAGATTAGGAGTAACAAGATTATTTTATACCGGAAATCACATGTCTAAATGTCTTGTGTCTTGTGTCTTGTGTCTTGTGTCTTCCATTCTCATGTCTAAATTTTTAAAATACCAGGAAATGAATCAAAAAATTAAAAAGCAATACTTTTGGGCTGTTTTGGCAGGAGTGATTTTACCGGTTTTTCTTTTTTGGAACTGCACACAAATGCAGCCGGATAGTTACAACGCTGATGTTATCATTTACGGCGGCACTTCTGCTGCCGTAATTTCTGCTGCTGAAGTTGCGCAATCGGGAAAATCGGTTATTGTGGTTTCTCCCGATATTCATTTGGGCGGACTGACATCAGGTGGGTTAGGCTATACCGATACTGGCAAAAAAGAAGTCATCGGCGGGTTGGCACGTGATTTCTATCACCGGCTGTATAATCATTACCAGCAGGAAGAGTCATGGAAATGGATGAAAAAAGAAGAATTTGGAAGCACCGGACAGGGGGTGCCGGCTATTGACGGAGACATGCGTACCATGTGGATTTTTGAACCGCACGCCGCCGAAAAGGTTTTTGAAGACCTGATCCAGGAAAACAACATTCAAGTTTTCCGCGACGAATGGCTTGACCGCGAAAACGGTGTACAGAAAACCAACGGAAAAATCACTTCCATCACCACTTTATCAGGAAAAACTTTCAAAGGGAAAATGTTTTTGGATGCCACCTATGAAGGTGATTTACTAGCATCAGCCGGAGTGAGCTACCACGTTGGGCGGGAAGCCAATGCTGTTTACGGTGAAGCGTGGAACGGAGTACAGACCGGAGTCTATCACCACCGTCACCATTTTATGGTATTTGATGAGCCAATTGACCCCTACCGGATTCCGGGCGACCCGTCAAGCGGACTTCTGCCGCGTATCAGCGGGGAACACCCCGGAGAAAAAGGCGAAGGAGACAACAAAGTGCAGGCATACTGTTTCCGGGTGTGCATGACCGACCATCCGGAAAACCGGGTTCCGTTTCCGAAGCCGGAAGGCTACGATTCAACGCAGTATGAGCTGCTGGTGAGAATTTTTGACGCCGGCTGGCGCGAATGGTTTCAAAAATTTGACGCCATTCCCAATCGCAAGACCGACACCAACAATCACGGCCCTTTCAGCAGCGACAACATCGGCATGAACTACGATTATCCCGAAGCAAGTTATGAACGCCGCCGGGAAATCATCAAAGAACATGAAACCTACCAAAAGGGACTGCTCTGGTTTGTGGCAAACGATTCCCGCGTTCCCGAAGAGATACAAAGCAAAATGAAAAAATGGGGACTTCCAAAGGATGAGTTCACGGATAACGGCAACTGGCCGCATCAGCTCTATATCCGTGAAGCGCGCCGGATGATTGGCAAATTCGTGATGACAGAAAATGAACTGCTCAAACGAAAACCAACACCCGAATCGGTTGGAATGGGCTCCTACACCATCGACTCGCACAACATCCAGCGCTATGTAACCGAACAGGGACACGTTCACAATGAAGGGGATATCGAAGTTTGGCTACGTGAACCCTATGAGATTGCCTACGGTTCACTGGTTCCCAAAAAGGAAGAGTGTCAGAATTTGCTTGTTCCGATTTGTGCATCCACAAGTCACATAGCTTTCGGCTCCATACGGATGGAACCGGTTTTTATGATTTTGGGACAATCGGCTGCTGTGGCTGCGTGCATGGCAATTGACGAAAATATTGCAGTGCAGGATGTGGAATACGAAAAACTAAAAAAAGTACTGACTGACAAAGGACAGGTGCTGAAGTTAAAAGGGAACTGACGGCAAGTTAAGGGCAAAGAGTATAAGTTTTTTTAATGATCACACGCATTTGTACCTAAATTCATTTTAATGATTATCCGCATTTATTTCTGTTGTAAGTTCTCGATTTAAAATCAGGAGCATAGCTGACAGCAGCGATTAATAATCGGTCAAACTGTCTTTCAGCAGAAAGATTTTCTACAGGATAATGTTTCTGGCTTTTTAGCAATTGAGCAAATTCTACCGAGTACGTTTTCACGGTATTAGGGCTATAACCCTTTAATTTCAGCTGCTCTACAAAACGGGTAAACGCAGGGTGATTTATCGGATCTATATCAAGTAAAGCCTTCTTTCCATAGTAATTTCGTTCCATTCCAAAAAGGTTTCTGTAATGCGGATTATCCGGTACATACCATTTTTTATTGGTAGTACTCCACCTAACAGAGGTTTGTTTTTTTAGTTCCGAAATTAAGTTTTGGTTATAAGGAAACAGTATCCAAATCACATTTTTATCATTGTGAGTACCCGTTTCAAAAGTATATCGTTGTGTATCCAATTCCATAACTTTCAACCTGCGTATTTTGTATTTTTCAAAAAACAAAAATAGTTCTATTTCCACAATAAAAAATACGAAAATCACAATGAATTTATAATCATTCTCTACTGATATACATTACTATATGGAAATTTATCTATTTTTTTCAAAAAAAATAGATTTTAGTAAAACTTGCGTATATTTGTACGTTGTGTGCAAGTGTAAAAGACAGCGACCCGATAGAAAATAACGGACAGAAAAACAGAAAAAGTAAACCATTTTGACAGGTGACCAAAGACATAGAAACGATACAACAAACGGACAACGAGTAAGCCGACACTCATTGCCTACCCTTCTTTGTTTTAATTTTTTTTCCACCGCACAAAATATTTTGAAATACGGAGTATTCACGAACTCCTTTGAAAATACTAATGACGTGAGTAATTGCCACCGCACAAATGGCACATTTAGTTTTGCCCCACCCACAAGCCGCCCCTTCAGCAAATGCGAAGTATTCGCGAACACCGCTGAAAAACAAACAAACCGTGAGTAAAAACCCAAAAGAGCTTGAATTTTGCCAACGCTCGACAAGAATGATAACTTTACAAATTGATAAAAACAGAAATAAATAATGTTTGAACAGATTTTTAAAAATATAGACGACATACTCCACAAAGATGCTGGGTGTGGTAGTGAATTGGATTATATCGAACAAACTTCATGGATTTTGTTCCTCAAGTATTTGGATGACTTGGAGAAAGACCGTGCTACAGCAGCTGAACTCACAGGTAAGGATTATACGCCTATAATCAACCGGGAATATCAATGGAGCGTTTGGGCAGCTCCGAAATTAGCCGATGGTAAAATAGACTATAATGCCCTTACAGGCGATGACCTATTGGATTTTGTAAACAATAAACTCTTTCCGTACCTCAAACAATTTAAGTTGAGTGCCGAAAGTGCCGATACAATTGAATATAAAATTGGTGAAATTTTCAGCGAACTGAAAAACCGTTTACAAAGTGGCTACAATTTGCGTGAAGTGATTAATCTCATTGACGAATTACGTTTCCGAACCCACGCAGAAAAGCACGAAATGAGCCATCTTTACGAAGATAAAATTAAAAATATGGGAAATGCTGGACGAAATGGTGGTGAATATTACACACCACGTCCACTGATTACAACGATTGTAAAAGTCGTTGACCCTAAGATTGGCGAAACGGTTTATGATGGAGCATCAGGTAGTGCAGGATTCTTGTGTGAAGCTTTTGCTTATATGAACAAACCTGGACTCTCTTCCAAAGATTGGGAAACTCTACAAAAACGAACTTTCTACGGAAAAGAGAAAAAATCTTTGGCGTATATCATAGGTACGATGAATATGATTTTGCACGGCGTGGAAGCTCCCAACATCGTCCATACCAATACACTTGCAGAAAACATAGCCGACATACAAGAAAAAGACCGCTATGATGTGGTGCTTGCCAATCCACCCTTTGGAGGGAAAGAACGTGCAGAAGTGCAACAGAACTTTCCCATCAAAACAGGTGAAACCGCATCGCTATTTTTGCAACATTTCATTAAAATATTGAGAGCAGGCGGAAGAGCGGGTATTGTTATCAAAAACACATTTTTGAGCAATACAGATAATGCCAGCATTGCTTTACGGAAAGAACTTTTACAAAACTGCAACCTGCACACAGTTTTGGATTTACCAGGCGGAACCTTTACGGGAGCAGGTGTGAAAACCGTGGTGTTGTTTTTTGAAAAAGGGAAGCCTACTCAAAAAACTTGGTTTTACCAATTGAATCTTGACCGAAATTTGGGCAAGACCAACCCACTGAACGAAAAAGATTTGGCGGAGTTTGTGGAATTGCAAAAAACCTTTGCCGATAGTGAAAACTCTTGGACGGTAAACATAAATGACATAGACCAAAACACTTTTGATTTGAGCGTAAAAAACCCCAATACGCCCGAAGCACCGCCTTTGCGTAAACCACAAGAAATTTTGGAAGAGATGAAAGCATTGGACAAAGAAAGTGCTGAATTGTTAAACTCAATTTTGGAACTGATATGAA